>JBAVPS010000037.1:0-2108 GCA_049693315.1 Rhizomicrobium sp.
TCAATTACCCCATATCCGGAATATTGGGCTTTTATCAGTTACAGCCACAAGGATTTCGAGTCAGGAAAGCGATTACAACGCTACATAGAGCGCTATCAGTTACCACGCCGGTTATGGGGCCGCGTGACAGCGCAAGGCGTAGCTCCAAGGCGGCTCACCCCCATTTTTCGCGATCTTGATGAGCTGCCAGCAGCAGACGACTTAAGCGCAGAAGTCTATGCCGCACTTCAGGCATCAAAAAGCCTGGTGGTGGTGTGTTCGCCAGCTGCCGCAGCGTCAACATGGGTTTCCCGCGAGGTGGCGCAATTTCGCGCGCTGCATCCCGACCGCCCTATTCTGCCCGTTCTGGTGGACGGCGAGCCACACGAAGCCTTCCCGGAAGCGCTTCGGAAAATACATCCCACCGGAGAGATTGTCGAACCACTGGCCGCAGACCTTCGCGACCGCGGCGACGGCCAGACGCTCGGCATGCTGAAGCTGATTGCCGGCATCACCGGCATTGGCCTGTACGAGCTTATCCAACGCGACAGCCAGCGACGTTTGCAGCGCGCGATGGCCGTCACGGCTATGACTGTGCTGATCACAGTCCTGATGGTGGTCTCGACGTTTTTTGCGCTGAACGCCCGTGCGGAAGCTGTACGGGAACGAACGGCAGCCGAAGGTCTGGTGGAATTCATGTTGACCGACCTGCGCACGACGCTGAAAGGGGTGGGAAGACTGGACGCAATGACCGCCGTCAACCAACGCGCTTTGCAATATTATAGCAGCCAGGACATCCGGCAACTGGCGCCAGAATCGCTCGAACACCACGCCAGGCTGCTTCATGCCATGGGGGAAGATGATGAAACGCGCGGCAATCACGCTGCAGCGTTGACGAAATTTCAGCAAGCACGACGAATGACGGCTGCGCTATTGGCCGCTGCGCCAAACAATACGGATCGCATTTTCGATCAGGCCCAGAGCGAATTCTGGATTGGCTATGCCTATTATGCCCAGAACAAATTCTCTGAAGCGAGGCAGAATTTTCTGACTTACAAAAGTCTCGCTGACCAGCTTGTAGCGCAAGATCCGAACAATCCAAAATTCCTCCGCGAGGCAGGTTATGCCGAGGGCAACCTTTGCTCAGTTGCTTTGGAACAACCGAAAAATCCAAAGGCTGCAATTGAATATTGCACCGCTTCATTAGCACACATGGAAGCCGCGACAAGACGCGTAAAAGCCACCACGGAATATTCTCTTGATCTGGCCAATCGGCATGCCTGGCTGGCCGATGCCTGGCTGGCCAATAACGCCCCCCGCCGGGCGATTGGACACCGACTTATCCAAGAGCACATACTGAATGGTATTATGCTGACCGATCCAAAAAATATGGATGTGAAAAGTTTTTGGATCGCTCTTCAGCGCATCATGGCCTGGAGAGAAGCAAAAGCAGGAGAACAAGAAAATGCCATCGCCCGGCTTCGGCGAGCAGTGGAAATATCTGATCAGATGATTGCTTTCGATCCCAGCAACCAAAGCTGGCTTGAGCAAAAGAAAAAACTTCTCTCAGACATTACGGAAAACTCCGTAAAAAAGGAAAAATCATGAGTGATGAAACAACCGCAACTGTGGTGGATATTAGCGAAGAGCGGCCGATACAGCCGTGGCCATCGCCGGAGCCACCGCCGTCCTATGAAACCCGGATTTATGTGATGAGCATGAAATCCGAAAATGGCTATATGCAGTATTATTTCAAAGACCGTCCAACAACGCCTGATCCGATTGGGGATGGACCGCTGACGATCCGTGTGCCGCAGGATTGCACGATCGTCATCAAACTGGATGATGCCTGGAAATGGGAATTCCGGCACGAGAATGCCATCATGATCGGCACGTTCGATTACCCGGATCCGGCACGATACTTCAATCTGGTTGAGGAGATTGTGGACGGTCGTTGCATGCAGGTTCAGTTCAACGCTCAATACCTCGACAAGGATGTTGTCAACGACGACCCGTATCTGTTTTACATCAATCTCGATCAGGTTATGCCGGATGGGACCCCGGCGCAGTCTTTGGCAGTCAGAATTGATCCGGATATCCGCAATCCCGGCAATCCTCCGACCCAGAAT
>JBAVPS010000038.1:0-1581 GCA_049693315.1 Rhizomicrobium sp.
GCATTACATATTGGAAAGAAAACGAAACCGGAAAATGGGAAAAGCAGGGTTGATTTGTGCGCCCTAAGCCGCCAAATCAACAGATGGCTTCGGCGGGCCTAAGGGTATCTTCCAGCATAGACAGGTGACGGCGTGCCGTATTTTATTACCATTCTTATTGCCATTCTTTGCGCGGTGCATGTTTCGCGCAGCGGGCGCTCCTATCTGTGGTATCTGCCGATTTTCTTCCTGCCCGCCGCCGGGCCGGTGATCTATATCGCCTATGTTCTGCTGGCCGATGGCGCAAGCAGTCCGACGGCGCGGCGCTTTGCCGACAATGTTGCCAACATGGCTGATCCCGGCCGGGGCTATCGCGAAAAGCTGCGCGAGGTTGAACTGGTCGGTTCCGCCGATGCCAAGCGCGCTCTGGCCGAGGAATGTATCAAGCGCGGCCGGTTTCAGGATGCCGCCGATCTTTATCTTGGTGCGATGCGTGATCCGCTTGGCTCTTCCGACACCACCCTGCTTCGGGGGCTTGGTCGGGCGCTGTTGCTGGCGGGCGATGGTAATGGTTCGGCGGCGGCCTTTTCGCGCTTAAAAAGCCTCGACCGTTCGGCGGTTGATGCCGATGTCGAGCTGGATTTTGCTCGTGCCCTGGCACTGGCCGGGCATCGCGACGAAGCCATGCGCCAGTATGAATTCATTGTACTGCGCTATCCCGGCGAGGAAGCGCGTTGCCGTTTTGCCCTGTTCTTGCAGGGGCTGGGCCAGCGCGAACGCGCCGATGCCCTGTTTCGCGAAATCATCGAGCAGGTGCGCTTTGCCCCGAGCTATTACCGCCGCCGCCAGCGCGAATGGGTGAAAATCGCCCGCCAGCAGCTGGGCGCATAAATCCTGCGTGTAAGAACTTAAATCTTGCGGCGCTTATAGCTGTCGGCCAGACCGTGCTGGCCGAGCCAGCCCGCAAAATCTTCCGATGAAAAATGCGGTGCCCACTGGCTGATGGGCATGCCGTCGGCTTTTTCCCGCGCATACAGGAAAAAGTGGCGCAGCCAGTGCTGGTCGTGCTTGGGCAGGTGCAGATAGGGAAAGCGGGCAAATTGCCCCTGCGCCGTGTCAAAGGCGGCCCAGCCTTGCGTGTGCAGAATATACAGCGCCGAAACAAAGCTCGACCGGTCCTGACCGCCTGAGCATTTGATCAGGATGGGCCGTGGGGCATCCTCGAAAAAGCCGATCAGGTTTTCAAGCTGCTCGGCCCGTGGCAGAACGCGCGAATTAAAGGCGATGTCATAATGGCGGATATCCATGGCTGCGCAGGCCGCCATTTCCTGACGCCACCAGCTAAGGTTTTCGTGCACGCCGCGTAAATTGACGATGGCCCTGATGCCGCCGTCTTTTAAAAATCTGCGCCAGCCGCCGATATAGGGCTGGGCCGAGCGCGCCGCCCCCGGTGCCACCCAATGAAAATTGTACAGAATCTGTAAAAGCGTGCGGTCGAAAAAATGCGTCATGGGCGAACCTTGGCGATCTGGCGGTAGTGCAGGGCAAAATCATCGAACAGATGGGGCAAGTCAAAGTGGCTTTCGGCCTTGACCCGTGCGC
>JBAVPS010000039.1:0-4510 GCA_049693315.1 Rhizomicrobium sp.
GTATCCGCCGCGAGCAGACCGCCGCAACAGGCCAGTCGGCGGACAAACCGCATCTGTTTGATGCCACCGGAAATGGCCAGCTGTTCCTGCAGATCGGCGGCCTCGATATTGTCTTTCATCCCACCTCCGGCATTATTCTATCTCCGGCGCATTCGAACATGCTGATTTTGACATGTAACGCGCACAAATATGTCCCGTTACAGTTCAATTTGTCCAACAAGTAAAAGAACCGCCCCATCTTTTTCAATAGAAAAAGCGCGCCACGGTTGTGGCGCCTTCATGACAAAATACCCCAAGAGGCGAGAATATACTCCACTACCTCAGCTTTTTTCAATCGTAACAATGTCTTGTCTGGTGTGACACCATCATCATTTTTTTCACTTCATGACAGGTGTTTGTCCGTTCAGGACTTTATTAAAAAACGCCTGAAGAATGTTTACGGTGTATTGGTTCACGTTAATGCCCCCTTTTCTCTGTCGCTTACGCCTGCTATGGGGCGGGTATGCGCGAATTTTCTTTTGAATTGTTGGCTACATCCGGGAATGCCCGTACCGGAATTGTTCATACCCCACGGGGGGATATCCGCACACCGGCCTTCATGCCGGTGGGCACGGCCGCGACCGTCAAGGCCATGATGCCCGAATCGGTCCGGCAGACCGGGGCAGATATCCTGTTGTGTAACACCTACCATCTGATGCTGCGCCCCACGGCCGAGCGCATCGCCCGGCTGGGTGGCTTACATACATTCATGAACTGGCCGGGGCCGATCCTGACCGATTCGGGCGGCTTTCAGGTCATGAGCCTGTCGGGCCTGCGCCAGCTTAGCGAGGAGGGGGTTCGCTTTCGCTCGCATATCGACGGGGCGGAAGAATTCCTGTCGCCAGAGCGGGCGATGGAGATACAGCGGCTTCTGGGTTCGACGATCCAGATGGTGCTCGACGAATGCCCGGCCCTGCCTGCCGATGAAGCGCGGCTGGAAAAGTCTCTCGAGATGACGTTGCGCTGGGCCAAACGCTCGAAGATCGCTTTTGGTGAGCAGCCGGGCCATGCCTGTTTTGGCATTGTTCAGGGTGGTACCGTGCCGCGTCTGCGCGCCCGTTCGGCGGCAGAATTGCAGGAAATCGGCTTTGACGGCTATGCTGTGGGCGGCCTTGCGGTGGGCGAACCCCAGTCGGCGATGTTCGACACGCTGGAAGCCACCACCCCGTTGCTACCGCAGGATAAGCCGCGTTATCTGATGGGCGTTGGTAAGCCCGACGATATCGTCGGTGGCATTATGCGTGGCATCGATATGTTCGATTGCGTGTTGCCGTCGCGTTCAGGGCGCAATGGTCAGGCCTTTACCTGGGACGGGCCGCTCAATATGCGCAACGCAAAGCACGCCGAGGATACCAGCCCGATTTCACCGGATTGTTCATGCCCTGCCTGCCGCAATTACAGCCGGGCCTATCTGCACCATGTCGTCAAGGCAAACGAGATCATCGCCTCGATGCTGCTGACGGCCCATAACCTGACCTTCTTTCAGGATATTACCGCTGCAGCGCGGGCGGCGATTGCCGAAGGGCGGGCCGAAGCCTGGGCACGGGACTTCTTCGCCCGCTATCCGGCCCGCAAAGAGGCTGAGGCAACAGAATAAAATCACCAAGAACGGCAAAAATCACTTTTTTTGCCAGTGGGCCAGTTGACCGGGAGAAACGCTACCCATATGGTCCGCCCGCCTTTTGACAGTGAGCCCGTAGCTCAGCGGTAGAGCATCTGACTTTTAATCAGAGGGCCATGGGTTCGAAACCCATCGGGCTCACCATTTATCTTCTTACATCGTCCATCGCGCGGATGGTGCTTACCTTTCGGGTAAGCACCTGTCGCCTTGTCTGGCCTGTTGGTTACAGCGTGCCAGCGTTGCTGCGCCAATTTGCCCGCGCCAGCTGGTAAAACCCGTTTTCCCTTTCAACTCAAGCGATTGTGTGCCGGGTAATCCTGGGCACCGCTCTAAATTTAACATAAAATAACTGTTCATTTTGATATTCGTGTTGACAACACTGTATTATTGATAAAACCTATAAAAAGCACATCGCATTTGTGAATATCTGTATTCCATATTTTAATTCGTAAAATGGAGGGTCTAATGAAGCAGATTGCATCCGTTTTCCTGTACGCCGCACTGGCGGGCGTAACACTGGCGGCTTCGGCCACACCGGCACTGGCCGGTCCCACCCAACTGCTCAACGTGTCCTACGATCCGACGCGCGAGCTTTATAAGGACATCAATGCCGCCTTTGCCAAACAGTGGAAGGCGAAGACCGGTCAGGATGTCACCATCAGCCAGTCGCATGGCGGTTCGGGGGCGCAGGCCCGCGCGGTGATTGATGGGCTTGATGCCGATGTGGTGACACTGGCGCTGGCCTATGATGTCGATGCCATCGCCGAAAAGGGCAAGCTCTTGCCTGCCGACTGGCAGAAGCGTTTGCCCACCAACAGCACGCCGTACACCTCGACCTATGTTTTTCTGGTGCGCAAAGGGAACCCGAAGAACGTCCATGACTGGGCCGATCTGATCAAACCGGGCGTGTCGGTGGTGACCCCAAATCCGAAAACTTCCGGCGGGGCGCGCTGGGCCTATCTGGCGGCCTGGGCTTATGCGCTGAAAGGCCCGGGCGGCAGTCAGGCTAAAGCCAAGGCGTTTGTCGAAGCGCTTTATAAGCATGTGCCGGTGCTGGATACCGGGGCCCGTGGTGCCACCACCACCTTTGTGCAGCGCGAGCTGGGCGATGTGCAGCTGACCTGGGAGAACGAGGCCCATCTGGCGTTGAAAGAATATGGCGCCGACAAATTTGAGATCATTTATCCTAAGGTCTCGATCCTGGCCGAGCCGACAGTGGCACTGGTGGATAAGAATGTTGACCGCCATGGCACGCGTAAAGTGGCCGAAGCCTATCTGCGTTTCCTCTACAGTCCTGAGGCGCAGGAGATTGAGGCGCGTGATTTCTATCGCCCGCGGGATCCGAAGATCCTTGCCGCCCATGCGGCGACCTATCCGAAGATCAAACTTTATACCATCGATCAGGTTTTCGGCGGCTGGAAGAAAGCCAATGCCGACCACTTTGCCGATGGGGCGACGTTTGATCAGATCTATAAGCCGGGCCATTAATCATGGTAGTACGGTTGGTGTTGCGTAACCCTTTGCGTAAAAGCGCCATCCCCGGTTTCGGACTGACGCTGGGGCTGACGCTGTTTTACCTCACCGCTATTGTGCTGTTTCCGCTGGTCGCGCTGTTGGCGCGGCCAGCCGAGATCGGCTTTGCAGGATTCTGGGATCTGATCCGCGAGCCGCGCGTGGTGGCGGCACTGCGTTTATCGTTCGGGGCTGCCTTCATTGCGGCGGCGATTAATGCAGTGTTCGGGCTTATCGTCGCCTGGGTGCTGACCCGCTATCGCTTTCCCGGCCGGCGGCTGATTGATGCGCTGGTTGATCTGCCGTTTGCCCTGCCTACAGCCGTGGCGGGCATTGCGCTATCGTCGCTTTATGCCCCCCAAGGCTGGCTGGGGGCACCATTGGCCCGGCTAGGTATTACCGTCGCCTATACCCCGCTTGGCATTATTGTCGCGTTGACCTTTATCGGGCTGCCTTTCGTTGTCCGCACTTTGCAGCCCGTCATGCTGGAGCTGGGGCGCGAAGCCGAAGAAGCCGCTGCCACCCTGGGGGCCAGTCGCTTACAAACCCTTCGCCGTGTGGTGCTGCCAGCGCTGACGCCATCACTGATTGCCGGTGCAACTTTGGCGTTTGCCCGCGCGGTGGGCGAATACGGCTCGGTAATTTTTATCGCTGGCAATATCCCGGCGGTTTCAGAAATTGCGCCACTTCTGATCGTCATCAAGCTGGCCCAGTTCGATTATGCCGGGGCATCGGCAATTGGTGTCATCATGCTGACAGCTTCGTTCCTGTTTTTGCTGGTGCTCAATCTGTTGCAGTTCTGGGTGGCAAGGCGCCAATGATCCGAAACGATCCGTGTAAAGATAGTATTGCTGTCCGTCTGACCTTAACGGTTCTGGCGATTGGCTTTATTGCACTGTTTCTGGGGTTGCCGCTGGTTCTGGTGTTCAGCGATGGCCTGCAGCAAGGTTTGCGCTTTGCCCTGACGGCTTTACGTGACCCTGATGCGCTGGCTGCCATACGGCTGACCCTGATTGCTGCGGCTATTGCCGTGCCGCTGAACGCGGTGTTCGGTGTTATCGCGGCCTGGACGATTGCGAAATATGATTTTCGCGGCAAGCATCTTCTGGCCACCATGATTGATCTGCCGTTTTCGATCTCGCCGGTAGTGGCGGGGCTGATCTATATTCTGGTCTTTGGTATTCAGGGGTGGTGGGGCGAAGCCTTACGGGATGCCGATATTAAAATAGCCTTTGCCTTACCGGGAATTGTGCTGGTTTCAGTTTTTGTCACCTTTCCCTTTGTGGCGCGTGAACTGATCCCGCTGATGCAGGATCAGGGCCGCACCGAGGAAGAAGC
>JBAVPS010000040.1:0-1824 GCA_049693315.1 Rhizomicrobium sp.
GGCGTGGACCGGCCAGATACCCGGCGATCAGAGACCATTCCTCGTTCGTCATGTCGCTTGCATAACGCAAGCCTTCTCGCCGATACTGGCGGCGAGTGATCTCGGTCCAGGCCATCTGATGTCCATCGTGTCTTCGCAAACCAATGGAATCATAACCTACTGGGATCACTCAACTCTTTTTCGGTCAGGCTCTTAGACCGGCGCAGGGCATCTTTCAGCGCATCAATATCGCCTTCGTTAAACTGGCCGGTGGCATAGAGGATGAACCCGGCATGGGAGCCGTTCTCGTAATATTTGCGCCGGAACAGGGTGGCGGCTTCATTGAGCAGCAAGGGGTTAAGCGCCGCCAGATATTCGGGCAGGCCGTAAATCTCCTGATTGACGTCGGGCTGGCGCAGCTGGAACACGCTGCCGGGTGCAAGCTGATCTTCTTGCCAGGCATGGGGCACGAACCACCACTGCCCATCCGTCACACCCCGGCGGGTGTATTTCGCCAGGATATGGTCAAGCCGTAACGGCTGGCCCAGCCGGTTGTCGATCCGTTCCAGATAGGCGTTACCGAACACCAGATAGTCCTGCACCAGCGCCCGCATCGTGGAACGGGAGAGATACTTCGACGGCTTGAACGCCCCGACGATCAGGTTGCGCTTAAGCTGAATGGCCGAGGCATGATGGGGCGAGGAGTTAAACACCCGCGCCAGCCCTTCGAAGGTCACGGGCGGGTAATACCAGCGGCCATTATCAGGGCATTCAAGGTAATCGAGCAGGAACCGCCGGTTCAGAACCGGTTCAGGCTCACCGAAGGTGAAGATCTTCATGCCTTCGCCAGACCCCTCGCCCTGGCTGGCACCATCCCCGGCCTCCATCGGCACGCCCTGCCCGGTCGCCGGGATTTCAGTTTCTGTCATCTCAGATAATCTCCATGCTGCCGAGCTGTGCGGGTTTGCCGTCCAGCGGTTCGTTGAGGAATATGTGCATTGTCGCCCAGGCCAGATCGGCGTGGCGGGTTTCGGAGCCGCGTCCCGCCTTGAAGGTGAGCGAGCGACCGGATGCGGTCAGCGCCTTTTTGATGGCGACGAAACTGCCGATCAGATCGGTCATGCTGGCATCAAAGGCGACACGGTGGCGGCTGATCACATTCTGGGCCTTCATCACCATGGTGGCTTTGACCTCGATCGAATATTCGATCCTGGTCACTGACGGCATCCAGTCACGGCAAAGCTGATAGACCGCCGAGCCAATGCCAGTGGCATCAATGCCAAGATAGGTGCAGTGGTATCTGGACAGAATGGCGCGGATAAATTCGGCCTGCTGCTGAAAATCCATGCCGCGCAGCTGGTGGCGCTCCAGAATGTGGAAAGTTCCGCCCGGCTCGGACGGTGGCGCGGCAATGACCAGGGCGGCATTATCGCCGTCGACGCTGTCCTGCGGATCATAGCCCGCCCAGACCGGCTTATTGCCGAAGGGCTTTGCGGCCACCGGATTAAAGTCGGTCCATTCGACCAGACTGTCGACACCACAGGCCACCAGATCATTGAACTTAAACGCCGACAGGCTGTCGTCGACAAACTCGCACATCAGCAGATTGGCGAACTCGTCAGCGGCATATTCGTCGCGCAGCTCGTCAATGTCGAACAGATCGCAGCCCGATGCGGCGGCATCTTCAATGGTGACGATATGGCGCCAGATCTTGTCCTCGCACAGGCGGCCGGACGCCAGCGTGTCATGCGTAATATCGATCTCGACCTGATCGGCTTTCTTGCGCTTGCGGTTGCGCCGCTCCCCGGTCCAGTAGGGATAGGCGGCATGGGCAATGGTCGATGG
>JBAVPS010000041.1:0-1850 GCA_049693315.1 Rhizomicrobium sp.
ACAGCAATGGGCGCAGTATGGCCCCAGCAGAACACTGAAACAGTTAGGGCATGTCTGTAGCACGGCTTCAGGGTCACCCCCGGCAGGACATGCCCCACGGCCATCGACCTTGACCTTCATCTTTAAACCTTACAGCAGCATGGTTGCAGGCTGTTCGATATATTGCTTGAAGACCTGCAGGAAGCGCGCCCCCGCGGCCCCGTCGGCGATGCGGTGATCCAGCGCCAGCGTGACCGACATGACCGTCGCCACAACGATCTTGCCATCTTCGACCACCGGGCGTTCTTCACCGGCACCAACCGACAGGATAGCCCCCTGCGGCGGATTGATGATCGAGGAAAACTGCTTGACCCCGAACATGCCGAGGTTGGAGACCGAGAAGGTGCCACCCTCATATTCGCTGGGCTTCAGCTTGCGGTCTTTGGCACGCGCCACCAGCGACTTGACCTCTTCGGAAATGGCCTTCAGCCCCTTGGTTTCCGCGTGCGGAACAATCGGCGTGATCAGCCCGGTCGGCAGCGCCACCGCCACGCCAACATCGGCATGCTTGTGACGCAGTGTCGCCGCATCGGTCCAGCTGGCGTTGACTTCCGGCACCGCGATCAATGCCTGCGCCACCGCCTTGATGACGAAATCGTTGACCGACAGCTTGTAACCACCATCCTTGGGGGCGGCGGCATTCAGCGCCGTACGCACCTTCAGCAGCGCATCAAGCTTGCAGTCAATGGTAATGGCCACATGTGGAATCTGCGAGGCTGCCGTGGTCAGGCGCTTGGCAATCGACTTACGCATGCCGTCATTGGGCAGTTCGTCATAGTCTTCCGGCTTGTAGAACAGCTTGGCATCCGGCAGCGCGCCAACCGACGGTGCCGCCGCCGTGGCGACTGGCGCTGCGGCTTTGCTGACCGGATTACTGGCAGCGGCCTCAACATCGGCCTGCACAATACGCCCGCGCGGGCCGGTGCCCCTGACGCTGGACAGATCAATGTTTTTCAGCGCGGCAATGCGCCTGGCCAGCGGCGATGCATAGATCCGTCCGGCCGTCGGCACGGCAACGGGGGCTGGGGCCGGGGCAGCCACAGGGGCCACAGGGGTTGCAGTCGGTGCCGGTGTGGCAGCAGCAGGTGCGGCAGCCTTAGGCGCAGCAACCGCATCCGCGGCCGAGGCGTCTTCGCCTTCTTCCAGCAGCACGGCGATGGGGGTGTTCACTTTCACCCCCTCGGCCCCTTCGGCAATCAGGATTTTACCGATGATGCCTTCGTCGATGGCTTCAAATTCCATCGTTGCCTTATCGGTTTCAATCTCGGCAAGGATGTCGCCGGAGCTGACTTTATCGCCCTCTTTGACATGCCATTTAGCAAGCTTGCCCTCTTCCATCGTCGGCGAGAGTGCAGGCATCAAAATCTGCGTAGCCATATATCAACTCCGATAGCAAACGGCCTTGGCCGCCGCGACGATGTCATCCACCGTGGGCAGCGCCAGCTTTTCCAAATTCGAGGCATAGGGCATCGGCACATCTTTGCCGGTAACCTTGGTCGGCGGGGCATCCAGTTCATCGAACGCCTTATCGACCACCTGCGCCACAATCTCCGAACCAATCGAGCAGACTGGCCAGCCCTGCTCCACCGTCACCAGACGATGGGTCTTCTTCAGGCTTTCGATCACCGTGTCGGTATCAAGCGGGCGCAAGGAACGCAGATCAATCAGCTCGGCCTCGATGCCGTCTTTGGCGAGAATTTCAGCCGCTTCAATGATCTGGCCCACCGTGTAGGAATACGCCACCAGCGTGACATCCTTACCCGGCCTGAACACCCGCGCCTTGCCAATCGGCAGCACGTAATCATCCAGCT
>JBAVPS010000042.1:0-8110 GCA_049693315.1 Rhizomicrobium sp.
GGTCAGGGTCTGATTGTCCAGCCCAAAGCCCGCGAATGCGTCCGATTCCGTATCGCTGCTTTGCAGCGTCAGGGCATAGCCCGACGTGGCGGTCAGTTTCAGCGTTTTGCCATCGGTGGAATAACTAACGCTGGCTTTACCGGCGGAACCCAGGGTGTTGTTGATCTTAAGGATCAGCGAATTGAGCGTTTCCTTCGCACTAATCGTAACAGTAACGGTGCGGGTTGAGCTGCCGTTATTGACCAAAATCTTCATCGTGTCACCGGCTTTGACTGTCGAATTGTCGGTGAGCAGATTGTTGTAGGATTCGGTCTGCACCGAACCGGTTGGCAGGCCCAGCGTATCCAGCACCGAGGAATTATCCTCAAGCAGGGTCACACTGGCACCGGTGGACGACCCACTGGTACCACCATACTGCCTGGTCCAGCTGATCGCCCCCGTGCTGCTGTCAATCGCGGTAATGAAGGCGTTATTGGTATCGCTCTGGCTGCGCGATTGCCCGCTGAAAGTGCCCGTGGTGGTACCTGACAGGTACACGGTGCCGTCCGACGCGATGGCCAGGGTGCCAGAGGTTTCCTTGGCGGATGTGCCGACATAGGTCAGCGCCGACAGCGATGCGCTTGACCCATCGGTGCTTTGCGCGAGCTTATAGACAAAAGCATCACTGTTACCGGAAAGCGAACCATTGACGGTGGTCGAGCTGGCGGTGGTCAGCGCGCTGGAGCTGTTCACATTACCCGCGATATAGACATTGCCCGACGAATCCACCGCGACGTCACTGATGGCACCACCGGTGACCGAGCCGAGATCCTGAGTCCAGGTGGCCGTGCCCGTAATATCGACCGTACCGTCAGAACCCGCGGTATATTTGCTGACAGAAGCTTCGCCGTTTTTGACCGAAACGACATAGAGATTGCCGCTGTCGTCATAGCTCGTCGCCGCCACACTGTCGGTGCCCGAGGTGCCGTATTGCGTGGTGCTGGTGATTTTACCGCTGGAATTCAGTGTCGCCAGATAGGCATCCTGCCCACCCGAGCTGGTCGCAGTCGACGAAACGGTTTTATCCGTGTTGCCACCGATGGTGACATTGCCGCTGGAATCGACACTGACCGTCGTGGCCGCATTATCGGATAGGCTGGAAATCTGGGTTACCCAGCTTTCGGTGCCACTATCGGTAAACTTGGCGACGAAGGAATCGTCATTCGTGGTCGCTGTGGCGTTCTCGACCAGATCCGCCGTCGTCGATCCGACCACCACCACACCGCCGGTGGGATCAAGCGCGATATCATAGGCATCCGCACTGTCAGAACTACCCAACAGATGCGACCACAGGATCTGACCGGCGGAATCGTATTTACTGATGTATACGTCGCTGCTGGTGCTCTGATTGATTTCGCCATCAACATTTCCGGTGGCGGTGCCGATGGTATAGGTGTTGCCATCAGAATCCGTCACCGCTTTAACAGCAGTTGTGGTGCCACTGTCCGCGGTTTGATTGGTGCTGTAGACGCCCGTCGTGGTCGAGCCATCACTGCTTAAGGACATCTTGACCACGCGACCGGTACTATTGGCCTCGGTCGTTTTATCGGTGGTGCTGTTAGTGACAGACGAGGTCAGACCCGACGTACCGGTCAGATACAGCGCATCACTGTTGCTGGTCGAAGACAGCGTAACGTCTTCACCCGACGCATAGGTAATTCCGATACCATAACTGTAGGTGGTGTTATCGAGTGTGTCGGTCGATTCCCCGGTCTGCTCGCGCGAGAACCGGGTCGAATAGCCGCCCGCCTTCAGTTCGTCATTAATATAGGAAACGATGTTGCTTAAGGTCAGGGTGCCGTATTTCGTCGCCACATCCGCCATGCTGATGGTGATGTCGTCTGCCGTACCGTTCTTGGTCACCGACAGCGTAAAGCTGTCCGATGTGCTGATACCGTCGACGGCCTGATTGATGTTCTCGCTGGTGGCGATGGTATTGCCGGTATAGTCGTAATCGGCCGATGCAATGGTTGCCGTTGCCGATGCCACGGTCGACACCGCCGCCTGCTGCAATTCAAGATTATTGAAGGTGACGGTGCTGATATAGTCTTCGATCTGCGACAGGCATTCCTGAAAACGGGTATTATAGCCAGCGATAACACCATCGGCGGTGTCTTTGCGCGACGCCATTTGCGACAGATAGGACAAGGTGTCGAGCGCACTGTAGATCGAGAAAAGTTTCTGATTATCCTGTTCGAGGCGGCCAGAGTCACCCACCGCCGATGCCGGCACATTGCTGGTGTCGACATAGTCTGTCATCGACAGCACGTCGGCATCACGCTGGGTTGTGGTTTCAGTGTCGGTTTCGTTCCACGGCGCGGTGCTGGTTGTTGAAGACGAGGACGAGCTGGACGAAGATGCCTTTGAGACAGCGCTGTTGTGAAGCAACGACTGCGTTAGCTTGGAGGAATAATAACTCAGCAATGTATCGCTGCTGATTACGGTCATAACCCGGCACCTTCACACAAGCCTAATTTAACAGGCTATAGTATAGCCCAATCTATTACGGATTGTTAAAGTTTTGTCGCCGTTTTGCTGGATTTATGCGGCCTGATGGTAAACCGCCACATGCCGCAACAGGGGGATTTTCGATGCCTGCAGGCCCGTCCGGTTATGACCCCAGAAAGCCTTCCCGTCGTGATTTCTATCGTGACGGCTTAAAGCTGGCCGAAAGTGGTCACTATCACGCGGCGATTGGCAGTTACGAACAGGCTCTGGCGCAAAATCCCAACGACGAACGGGTGTTGTTTGCCTTGGCGGTGGCGGCGGACGCCATTGGCGCGCCGCAAGTTGCTGAAAATTTTTATCAACGTGTACTGACCGTGTCGCCCGGCCGACTGGAGGCGGTGGTCAATCTGGCCAACCTCTACCGGGCGCGGGGCGATTTTACGGCGGCCAAAACCCTGCTGAACCAGACACTTGGTACCATATCCACATCACCGGAACTGCCCCTGACGCTGGGCTCGGTGCTGCGCGAAAGCGGCCACGAGGACGAAGCCGAAATCCAGTATCGTGCCGCTCTGGCCATAAGGCCCCATTACACGGCGGCATTGGGCAATCTGGCCGATCTGCTGTCGGAAAAAGGCCAAAACGACGAGGCGCTGGCGCTGTATGAAAAACTGCTGCGGGCCGATCCGCGTAACCCGCAGGCCCATCTCAACCGTGGCATCCTGCATCTGTCCCGCGGAAGCCTGACCGAGGGATGGCGCGATTATGCCGGTCGTCTGAAGATGGCTGGCAGGCCGATCGCCGACCATAATTTACGCCACTGGAATGGCGCGCCCCGTCCCGGCCGCAAACTTCTGGTCAGCGCCGAGCAGGGGGTGGGCGATCAGATTATGTTTGCCAGCGTGATCCCGGATCTGCTGACCCGTACGGCGGAAATGGGCGTTATTCTGGAATGTGAACCGCGCCTGGTGCCGCTTTTTGCCCGCAGCTTTCCCACCGCTACCGTCCATGGCTGGGATGTCGAAACCATTGGCGGCAAAACACTGGCCCATTATGGCTGGCTTAAAGAGATCGGCGGTGCCGACAGTTTCATTGAAATCGGCTCGCTGCCGGAAATGTTCCGCCCGGGCCTGAGCGATTTTTCCAAGGCCCCAGGCTATCTCATCCCCGACCCATCAGAGGCCACTTTCTGGCAGGCCACACTTTCAAGCCTGCCGCGGCCCTGGATCGGGCTGTGCTGGCGTTCCGGCAAATCAGGCGGGCACCGCAACCGCGAATACGCCCCGCTTGAGGCTTGGGCCAATTTTGTGCGCACGCTGCCGGGCACCCCGGTCGTGACGCAATATGGTACGGATGCTGAGGAAATCGCCACGCTGGAACAACTGAGCGGGCGGAAACTTTTCCTGCCGGCGGATCTCGATCAGAAGAACGAACTGGACCGCACGGTGGCGTTTTTATCCTGTCTGGATGCCGTGGTCAGCGCACCGACGGCGGTTTCCTGGCAAGCGGCCGCAGTGGGCGTGCCGGTGTATAAAATCCTATATAACTATTCCTGGACCAGTTTCGGGACCGATCACGAACCCTTTGCGCCGCAGGCAAAATGCATGCGGGCGGACCAGATCGGCGACTGGGCCGCGATCTTTGCCGCCACAACAGCCGAGCTTATAAAAATCAGGACGGATTAAGCTTTAGACCCGCTTGACGCGCACCACCACATCGACCCGCTTGACCACCGTACCGGCGGGGGGAACGAAATGGTTCTCGATGGCGATATCCCCGTCGGGAACATCCATCAGCTCGCCTTCATCTTCGCAGTAATAATGCTGATGTTCGCCCATATTGGTGTCGAAATAGCTGCGCGTGGCATCGACCACCACCTGACGCAGCAGACCGGCTTCGGTGAACTGATGCAGGGTGTTGTATACCGTTGCCAGAGAAACCTTGATCCCTTCGGCCAGGGCTTCACCATGCAGGGTTTCTGCCGTCAGATGGCGATTGCCGCCCCGGAACAACAAATTTGCCAGTTCATTGCGTTGGCGCGTCGGTCGTAAGCCCGTTTCCCGCAAACGCAAGGAGGAGGCGTCGGTGCTGTCGGTCATTTTTTTACGCATATTGGCCACACATCCTTGAATTTTCGCAGTTTGCCTCTTGGCTTCTATGACACTGGCAGGCCATAATTACCACCTAAGTCATGCAGACGGTTAGAACGCTTCTAACATACAACAGAGCTGAAAACCAGTCTCGCCTCAGATCATGGTTAAGTACTTGAAGGATAAGGCTAACGTGGATACACCCCAGAAAGAACGGCCGTCGAGTTTTGATTTGGCCAGCATTATCACCTGTGCCAAGGGCGAAATGTTCGGCCCGGGCAATCCGCAGCTGCCAATGCCACCCATGTTGATGTTCAATCGAATCACGCATGTTTCAGCCGATGGTGGTGCCCATGGCAAGGGACAGATCGTGGCCGAATTCGATGTTCATCCCGATCTGTGGTTTTTCAAATGCCATTTTGAAGGCGATCCGGTGATGCCGGGCTGCCTTGGTCTGGACTCGATGTGGCAGATGGTGGGCTTTTTCCTCGGCTGGCTCGGTGGTCTTGGCAAGGGCCGCGCCTTCGGCGTTGGCGAGGTCAAGTTCTCTGGCATGGTGCTGCCCACCAACAAGCTGATTACCTACACCATCGATTTAAAGCGCGTAATCATGCGCCGTCTGGTGATGGGTATTGCCGATGGCACCATGTCGGTTGATGGCAAGCTGGTGTATGAAGCCAAAGATCTGCGCGTTGGCCTGTTCAGCGACAATCAGGCGGCTGCGCTTTAAAAATACGTATGGCACCCAGGGGTGCCATGCAATCGGATAGTGCGCCGCCTTTTGCGTAAAGCCAAAGGCGGCGTATCTGCTTAAAATCAAAGCGATCCGCCATTTAAATGAGGATTCCATGAGACGCGTTGTGGTTACCGGCATCGGTATTGTCTCTTCCATCGGCAACAATGCCGAGGAGGTCACGGCCTCGCTTCACGAGGCGAAATCGGGCATCAAAGCCGCACCCAAATATACGGAGCTGGGCTTCCGCAGCCAGGTCGAAGGCCGCATCGATATTGATATCGATGCCCTGGTCGACCGCCGTGCCCGCCGCTTCATGGGCGATACAGCCGCCTATGCCTTTATCGCCATGGATCAGGCGGTCAAGGATTCCGGGCTGGAAGAAAAAGACATCGTCAATCCGCGTACCGGCCTGATCGTCGGTTCGGGTGGGCCGTCGACCCGCACGCTGGTGGCCGCCGCCGATACCGCGCGCGCCTCCTCACCCAAGCGCGTCGGCCCCTTCGCGGTGCCCAAATGCATGTCGTCGACCTGTTCGGCGGTGCTGTCGACCTGGTACCAGATCAAGGGCGTGAACTACTCGATCAGCTCGGCCTGCTCGACCAGTGCGCACTGCATTGGTAACGCTGCCGAACTGATCCAGTGGGGCAAGCAGGACATCGTCTTTGCCGGTGGCGGCGAAGAACTGGACTGGACCCTGTCGGTGCTGTTCGACGCTATGGGCGCGATGAGCAGCAAGTATAACGATACCCCGGAAAAAGCCTCGCGCGCGTTCGACAAGAACCGCGACGGGTTTGTTATCGCCGGTGGTGGCGCGGTGGTGGTTCTGGAAGAGCTGGAACATGCCAAGGCCCGCGGTGCCAAGATTTATGGCGAGCTGGTCGGCTATGGCGCCACCTCGGACGGCCATGACATGGTTGCCCCTTCGGGCGAAGGCGCGGCGCGCTGCATGCAGCAGGCGCTTGAAACCGTCAAAGGTCCGGTCGATTACATCAATGCCCATGGCACCTCGACCCCGGTGGGCGATGTCGCTGAACTGGGTGCGATGCGCGAAGTGTTTGGCGACAAAATCCCCTACATCAACTCGACCAAGTCACTGACCGGTCATTCGCTGGGTGCCACCGGTGCGCAGGAGGCGATCTATTCGCTGCTGCAGATGCAGCACAATTTCATCGCCGAAAGCGCCAATATCGAGGAACTTACCCCTGAAGCCGAAGGCATGCCGATCGTGCGCAAGCGCATCGATAACGCCAGGCTCGAGCGGGTACTTTCCAACAGTTTCGGTTTCGGCGGCACCAATGCCACGCTGGTTTTCCAGCGCTACGCCGGTTGATCGGTTTCTCTTATCCCCCCCAGAGGACACATGACCATTTCCACTTTAATGCAAGGTAAGCGCGGCCTGGTGATGGGCGTCGCCAATGACCATTCCATCGCCTGGGGCATTGCCCGTACGCTCGCCGCCCACGGGGCGGAACTGGCCTTCACCTATCAGGGTGACGCCCAGAAGAAGCGGCTGGCCCCGCTGGCAGAATCCGTTGGTGCCAAGCTGGTGCTGCCCGGGGATGTCGAAAACGATGCCGAGCTTGATACGGCGTTTGACACGATCAAGGCGGAGTGGGGCACGATCGACTTTCTGGTCCACGCCATCGCCTTTTCGGACCGTGGCGAATTAAAGGGCCGCTATGTCGATACCTCGCGGGCCAACTTCGCCCAGACGATGTCGATCTCGTGCTATTCGTTCACCACAGCGGCCCAGCGCGCCGCAGCCCTGATGCCGGATGGCGGCGCGATGCTGACCATGAGCTATCTGGGCGGACAGCGCGTCATGCCCAACTATAACGTGATGGGCGTGGCCAAGGCGGCGCTGGAAGCATCGGTCAAATATCTGGCTTCCGATCTCGGCACCGACGGCATTCGCGTCAACGCGATTTCGGCCGGTCCCGTGCGCACGCTGGCCGGTGCCGGGGTGGGCGACGCCCGCACCACCTTCAAGTGGAACAAGGTGCAAAGCCCGCTGCAGATGAATATCGAGATCGACCATGTCGGCGGGGCGGCGCTTTACCTGTTAAGCGACCTGTCTAAAGCGGTTACCGGCGAGATCCATTTCGTCGATGCCGGCTTCAACGCCGTGGGGATGCCAAAGACCACATCCCTTAAGGGGTGGACAGGCGACGAAGCCTGAGCGATAAGGCCCCGGGGAAACCCGGGGCTTTTTTTTGTGGCCAGATGGCCGGAAGTCGAGTGTGTACTGTGTTGCGTCAGTTTGTGTCAGGGCTTGCCCGCCGTTCCCCCTGGGGCCAGATGGCCGCCAAAGAAGGGCTTGAAGATTTCATCACCGAGGCACTGGATCGGTACAAAACCGCCGGGGTTGATCTGGCGGAATTTAACGATCTGCGCGCCCGCTATGGTACCGAAAAGGCCATCAGCGCATTGGTTATCGCCGGTGAGAAATTCAGTGGGTTTAAGCGGTTATGCGAGCTGGGGCTGACCGATCACAGCCTTGAGGCCGCCGCCATCGCCTATCCCGACCGTTTTTCAGACCGGGTGGTGGCGCAGGCTCAGAGCCTTCTGCAGCAGACCATTTAGGCGACCGCGCGGTTTAGCGCATCGGGGTCCGTTGTCGCCAGATTCTGCGAGGCATCCAGAATTTCGATAGCGACAATCTTGCCGTCTGCGGAATAATCCAGCATGACGCCGGCACGCACTTCTGCCGTTTCGGTGACGGCGTCATCCGAAAAGCGCACATAAAGCGCATCCGTTTCACGGTCAAAACGAACTTTCATCGCACAGAGCCCAAGGT
>JBAVPS010000043.1:0-2075 GCA_049693315.1 Rhizomicrobium sp.
GACCAATGGTCAGGGCCTGTTTGATCGACAGCGAATAAGAGCGGAAATCATGCCCGGTGACCACTTTAAGCGGCACACCGATTTCCTGCAGATAGGTGCCAATGCCCAACCCCAGCGCCTGAACACCCAGAAGATTCAACTCTTTACCAAACAGCCAGCGGGCATCGTATTCGCGAAACCCATTGGCGGTAATCAGGGGAAAGTTTTCGTATTCGAAAGTATTGGGCTTCAGGTCGCTCTGCGGTTTAGACATAACATCTCGCATAGGTTGGGTTCAGGGTCGTCTTTGCTTTGCCGTAGCTATAGCACGCGCTGATGCAAAGTGGGAAAGTGGTTTACCAACAGTGGGGCAACAATTTCCAGCCGAAGTAACAATAAAGCGCCTTCATTACGCAGACAAATTAACCAAATAAAATTTCACGACTTATCTGCACCAACTTTAAATCGCCGGTAAACAGCTGTCCCTATGATCAGCCTTGCGAGTGCACCGCCAGGGAGGCGTTGATGGATACGGTTTATGACCTTTGGTATGTCCGCGGCTATACCGACCGCGAGGATACCAAGCTGCTGATTGGCATTTTCAGCTCTACAGAAAAAGCCGAAGAAGCCATTACCGAACTGTCTCAGAAACCGGGCTTTGCCGACTGGCCAGAAGGCTTTGAAATCCACCACACCAAACTCGATCATTGCGACTGGCCGGCGGGGTTCAAATCCATCGTCAGCCAGCATCCAGAAGACGCCCCGCTGGAGGCTTTTGACATGCCCTATTGGCCGGACTCGGGCAGCGGGGCCTAACCCTCCAGCCCCCTAACCCATTGAAATACCGCCATTGCAGAGGCGAAGAAACGTCTGGCGCAAACCGGCGGGGACATATCACGATATTTTTCGTAAAGATATTTCGCGTTTTTTTTTACGCGCCAGCCGGGCTATACCCCTTAAAGCCCGCCCATTTGTGTATCAAAGGATTGCCATGACCGAACCGCAAGCCACCCATTTAAAAGATTACCGCGCACCCGCGTACCGTGTTTCGGAAATCGCCCTCGATTTTGTGCTCGCCCCGCACGCCACGCGCGTGACCGCCACCACAAAGATGGTGCGCGAAGGGCCCGAAGTTCCGCTGAAGCTGGATGGCGAGCGCTTAAAGCTGATCGAAGTGACCATTGACGGTCGCAAGCTGCCGGAAAATGAATTTGAGATCCGCGCCGACAGCCTGATCATTTTCCGCCCCCCGGCGGATTTTACCCTGAAGGTCGTCACCGAGATTGCCCCGGCTGACAATACCGAGCTGCAAGGGCTGTATCAGGCCAAGGGGTTATTCTGTACACAGAACGAAGCCGAAGGCTTCCGCCGCATCACCTATTACCTCGACCGGCCCGATGTACTGGCGGTGTACACCACCCGCATCGAAGCGCCTAAGGCGAGCTGCCCGGTGCTGCTGTCAAACGGCAATCTGATTGAATCCGGCGAGCTGCCCGGCGACCGGCATTTTGCCGTGTGGCACGATCCGTTCAAGAAACCCTGCTATCTTTTTGCCCTGGTGGCGGGCGATCTTGGCCATATCGAAGACGACTTCACCACGGTGTCGGGCCGCAAGGTTGCGCTGAAGATTTTTGTCGAACATGGCAACGAGAAAAAAGCCGAGTGGGCGATGGTATCGCTCAAAAACGCCATGGCCTGGGATGAAAAAACCTATGGCCGCGAATATGACCTCGACATTTTCATGATCGTTGCGGTGTCCGCGTTTAATTTCGGCGCCATGGAAAACAAGGGCCTCAACATCTTTAACGACAAGGTGCTTCTGGCCAGTGCCGACACCGCCAGCGATGGCGATTATGGCCACATCGAAAGTGTGGTCGCCCATGAATATTTCCACAACTGGACCGGCGACCGCATCACCTGCCGCGACTGGTTCCAGCTTTCGCTCAAAGAAGGCCTGACCGTCTTCCGCGATCAGAATTTCTCGGCTGACATGCGTTCGCGCCCGGTGCAGCGCATTGAGGATGTCCGCACCTTACGCCTGACCCAGTTCCGCGAAGATGCCGGGCCGCTGGCCCACCCGGTGCAGCCCTCCAGCT
>JBAVPS010000044.1:0-6163 GCA_049693315.1 Rhizomicrobium sp.
CTAAAAAATCGGCGCTCCTTAAAAAAACGACTGATTTCCATGCCTTCGCACCCACCCCGCCGATGGGCTGGAATTCGTGGGACAGTTTTGGCCCAACGATCAAGGAAGCCGAAGCCCGCACCACCGCCGAGATCATGGCGCAGAAGCTGCTGCCGCACGGCTATCGTTTTTTCACCGTCGATATTCAGTGGTACGAGCCGGGAGCCAATTCTTACGATTATCGTAAGGGGGCAGAACTTGCGATGGACCAATGGGGCCGCCTGATCCCGGCGGAAAACCGTTTTCCGTCCTCGGCGGGCGGGGCCGGGTTCAAACCGCTGGCCGATTACGTGCATTCGCTGGGTCTGCAATTTGGTATTCATCTGATGCGGGGCGTGCCGCGTCAGGCTGCCGATCGCAATAGCCCCATTCTGGGTACGTCCTATCATGCCGGTGACATCGCCGACCGCGCACATGTCTGTGAATGGAATACCGACATGTACGGCATCGACATGTCCAAGCCGGGGGCGCAAGCCTATTACGATTCGATCTTCCAGCTTTACGCTGGCTGGGGTGTTGATTTCGTCAAGGTCGATGACTTAAGCCGCCCCTACTTACGCAACCAGCCCGAGGTCGAGGCGGTGCGTAAGGCGATTGATAAAACCGGGCGGCCCATGGTGCTGTCCCTGTCGCCGGGGGAGACCACACTGGCGGCAGCCAGCCATGTCGCAGCCCATGCCAATATGTGGCGCATCAGTGATGATTTCTGGGATAGCTGGCCCGCGCTGAAAGAACAATTTGCCCGTCTTTGTAACTGGTGGAAGTTACCGCATACCGCCGGGGCGTGGCCGGATGCTGATATGCTGCCGCTGGGGCTGCTTGATCTTGGCAAGCGTAAAACCAACTTCACCCCGGATGAGCAGAAAACGCTGATGACGCTGTGGTCTATCGCGCGTTCGCCGCTGATTATGGGTGGTGATTTACGGGCACTTGATCCGGCGACCGAGGCGCTGATCACCAATGACGAGGTGTTGGCGGTCAATCAGCGCAGCCATGATAATCATGAACTGTTTCATGATGAAAACATGATTATCTGGCGCGCAGTGGCCGATGATGGGGCCGTGGTGATTGCGATTTTCAACATTAATGACACCCCCAATCATAATGCGCTGACGGCATCGGTGCTGGGCTTTAAGGGGCAGATGCGGGTGCGGGATCTGTGGCAGCACAACGAAAGTGTGGCAGATGCCCTGTCGGTATCTTTACCACCGCACGGTGCCAGCCTGCACCGGCTGACCAAAGTCTGATCGCAATAAAAAAGAGCGGCACGGGCCGCTCTTTTCATTTATGCGTCTACGGACGAAACCGGCTTACTTGCCAGCCGAGAATTCAAAAACCGTTTCGGTGTGATAGACCTGCCCCGGCTGCACAATGGTCGTGGGGAAGCTTGCCTGATTGGGCGAGTTCGGGAAATGCTGGGTTTCCAGGCACAGACCGGTGCGCAGCTTGAACACGGTCCCTGTACCGGCGGGCTTACCGTCAAGGAAGTTGCCCGAATAGAACTGCACGCCCGGCTCGGTGGTGTAGACCTTCATCACGCGGCCTGAAGTGGCTTCACTTAAGACCGCCGCCAGGGTCACCGCACCCGGCTTGGACTGGTTCAGCACCCAGTTATGATCGTAGCCACCGGCAAATTTCAGCTGTTCGTCTTCTGCGCCGATACGGGCACCGATTTTTGTGCTGGTGCGGAAATCAAACGGTGTTCCGGTCACATCCTTCAGTTCGCCGGTGGGGATCAGCACCTTGCTCACCGGGGTGAACTTGTCGGCGTTGAGCACCAGCTCATGATCGGCAATGGTGTTTTCGGTATCGCCGGTCAGGTTGAAATAGCTGTGGTTGGTCAGATTCACCGGCGTCGGCTTGGTGGTCGTCGCCTCATAGGTGATGTGCAGCTTGTTATCATTGGTCAGCTGATAGGTGACATGGGCGGTCAGCTTGCCGGGGAAACCTTCCTCGCCATCGGCGGCGACATAGGTCAGCTTCAGACCCGGCCCCTTTGCATCTTCGAACGGCACAACCTTCCACAGCACCTTGTCGAAGCCGTCCACGCCGCCATGCAGATTGTTGGGGCCGTCATTCTGCGCCAGATGATAGGTTTTGCCGTCCAGCGTGAACTGGCCATTGGCAATGCGGTTGCCATAACGACCGATCAGCGCCCCGAAATAGGGCAGACCCTTGGTGTAGGGTTCGACCGTATCAAAGCCCAGCACAATGTTGCCCAGCTTACCGGCGCGGTCCGGAACCTTCAGCGACGCGATGCGGCCACCATAATTGGTGATGCGGGCTTCGAGCCCGTTTTTATTGGTGATGGTATAAATATCCACCGTCTGTCCTTTCGCGGTTTTTCCAAACGGAGCTTTCTGTACGTGCGCAGGCAGCGCCGCGGCAGCCGGGGCGGCGATAAGCGCTGCTAAAGCCAGTCCGGCTATACCGACGCACAAAAATCGAGTTCCTGACATTTCTGCTCCCTTACATGCTTTTTCTGGCGCTTGCGGTGGCGCCGGTTCAGGATAAACATTAAGTCAGACAAATCTGATTGAAAACCCGCCGCCGCAAGTTTTATTTGCGATCCTGCCGGTGCAGTGTGTCAGCTGTGTCATGGTCGGGTGGTGCGCCGTGCGGCGGATGAGCCAGAGTTGAAGTGCGATGTTGCGCTGCAGCATATGCAGGGTGCAGATCTTTACGAATAAAATGGCATTCCTTTCATCCTGTTACGACCAATTTGGGACTTTAAAACCGGCTCTGGCGCTGCATCATTTTGCTGCGGCAATGCGCCAGAGGTGCCCTCTGGCGATAAAAAACAGTTGCCAATCCCGTCCTAAATAACTCATACAAATTGACAGTTCCGGGGCAGCTTTCTAAAATCCCGCTCCGGGAGTGAGCGCTGCTGGTCAGTGGTGGCGGTGGCGTCGTTACAATCAGGAATGGGAAGCGGCAATTATCATGAAAGCATTAGCGCAATACGAAGTCTGGTTTGTCACCGGCACGCAGCATCTCTATGGCCCCGAGGTCCTCGAACAGGTCGCGGCCGATTCGAAAGAAATTGCCGCGGCGCTTGATGGTGCGTCGGCCATTCCGGTGAAGGTGGTGTTCAAGCCGATTCTGGTCGATCCGAATTCGGTCACCCAGCTGGTGCTGGAAGCCAATGCGAACCCGTCCTGCATTGGTCTGATCACCTGGTGCCATACCTTCTCGCCGTCGAAGATGTGGATTAACGGCCTGAAGCAGCTGGTCAAACCTGCGGTGCAGCTGCACACCCAATATAATCGCGATATTCCCTGGGCGAATATCGACATGGATTTCATGAACCTGAACCAGGCCGCCCATGGCGACCGCGAGCACGGGTTCATCTGGACCCGCCTGCGCAAGGATCGCAAGGTGGTGGTCGGCTATTGGCAGGACCCCAAGGTGCAGGCAAAAATCGGCGCGTGGACGCGTGCCGCGGCTGCCTGGGCTGACTGGCAGGGTGCCAAGGTCGTTCGCTTTGGTGACAATATGCGCAATGTCGCGGTGACCGATGGCGACAAGGTTTCGGCGCTCTACAAGTTTGGTTATGGCGTTGACTATTATGCGGTTGGCGATCTGGTCAAACGCATCGATGCCGTGACCGAAAAGCAGATCGACGAGCTGATTGGCGTTTATGAAGCCGAATATACCGTTGCCGCCGACCTTAAAAAGGGCGGGGCGCGTCACGCTTCGGTGCGCGATTCGGCCAGGATTGAAATTGGCATGCGTACCTTCCTCAAAGAGAAGAACGCTATCGCCTATACCAACACCTTCGAAGATCTCTATGGCATGAAGCAGCTGCCCGGCATCGCCTCGCAGCGGCTGATGGCCGAAGGCTATGGCTTCGGTGCGGAAGGCGACTGGAAGACGGCCGCGCTGGTCCGTGCGGTCAAGGTGATGGCGTCGGGTCTTACCGGTGGTACCTCGTTCATGGAGGATTACACCTATAACCTCGACCCCGATAACAAGTGCAGCCTGGTGGCGCACATGCTGGAAATCTGCCCCTCGATCGCCGAGGCCAAGCCCAGCCTTGAGGTTCATCCGCTTGGCATTGGCGGCAAGGAAGATCCGGCCCGTCTGGTGTTCAACACCACCGCCGGTGCGGCCACGGCCTCGTCGCTGATTTCGCTCGGCAACCGCTTCCGTCTGGTGGTCAACGAAGTCGATGTCATCAAGACCCCGCATCCGATGCCGAAACTGCCGGTGGCGCAGGCGGTATGGAAGCCGCGTCCGGATTTTGAAACCTCCTGCGCGGCATGGATCTATGCCGGTGGGGCGCATCATTCGGCCTTCTCTCTGTCCGTCACCTCTGAGATGCTGGAAGATTTCGCCCGTATCGCCGGGATCGAAAGCCTCATCATTGATGCCGACACCAAGATCCGTGACTTTGAACAGCAGCTGCGTAACAACGAAGTCTATTACGCCATGAACAAAGGCTGGACGATCTGATTGGCAAGGGCCTGCCGCTCTGCGGGAACGACTGCGGCAGGCCCGCCTATCCCTTCGCATGATATTCACGTTTTGAAAGTAGGTATATTATGAGTGCTCGCTACACGATTGGCCTCGATTATGGCAGCAACTCGGTGCGTGCTCTGCTGGTCAATGTGGCCGACGGGCATGAAATCGCCGCCGCCATCTGGGTTTATGAACATGGCGAAATGGGCATCATCCTCGACCATGATCCCAATCTGGCCCGTCAGCATCCCGGCGACTATCTCAAGGGCGCCGAAATCACCATCTGTCAGGTGCTGGACGACGCGAAGAAAAATGTTGCGGGCTTCAGCCCGGATCAGGTCATCGGTATCGGCGTTGATACCACCGGTTCGACCCCGCTGCCGGTTGATGCCAATGGCATCCCGCTGATTTTTGATGCCAAATTTGCCGACAACCGCGCCGCGCTGGCCTGGCTGTGGAAGGACCATACCGGCTATGCCGAGGCCGCCGAAATTACCGCGCTGGCCCAGAAGATCCGTCCGCAATATCTGGCCAAGATCGGTGGCACCTATTCTAGCGAGTGGTTCTACAGCAAGATCCTGCACGCTTTACGTACCGCCCCCGAAGTGTTCGACGCCGCCTATAGCTGGATCGAGCTGGCCGATTTCGTGCCGGCGGCTTTGTCTGGCACGCTGCATCCCGACAAATTCACCGCCGGGATTTGCGCCGCCGGTCACAAGGCGATGTATTGCGAAGAATGGGGCGGCTACCCCGACAAGGAATTCCTCGGCAAGCTTGATCTCAAGCTGGCTGATTTGCGCGACCGGCTGACCCCGCGGGTCAAGGCGGTTGACAGCTCGGTTGGTGGTCTGTCCGCCGAATGGGCCAAAAAAACCGGCCTCAGTGAAGGCGTTGTTGTGGCGGTCGGCGCATTCGATTGCCATCTGGGTGCCATTGGCGCAGGTGTCAAACCCGGCGTGCTGGTCAAGATCATCGGTACCTCGACCTGTGACATCACGGTCAAGGCCAATACCGACAAGCTGGCCGATGTGCCCGGCGTGTGTGGTGTGGTCGATGGCTCGGTGTTGCCGGGCTTCTTCGGTCTGGAAGCCGGTCAGTCGGCGGTGGGCGATATCTTCAACTGGTTCGTCTCCTATGTGCAGCCCGGCGGCAAGTCGGAACTGTCCCATGCCGAACTGACGGAACAGGCTAATAAGCTGAAGCCCGGTGAAAGCGGTCTGATCGCGCTCGACTGGAACAACGGCAACCGCACCATTCTGGTCGATCAGCGTCTGACCGGCCTGCTGGTGGGGCAGACGCTCTATACCAACCCGGCGGAAATCTACCGTGCGCTGGTCGAAGCCACTGCCTTTGGTGCGCTCACCATCATCAACCGGTTTGAAGAATATGGCGTCAAGATTGACGAAGTCATCAATTGCGGCGGTATCGCCGAAAAGAACGGCTTTGTCATGCAGCTCTATGCCGATGTCACCGGTCGCCCGATGAAGATCTCGCGTTCGGCCCAGACCCCGGCCCTTGGTTCAGCAATTGCCGCCGCGGTCGTGGCCGGGGCACATGCCGATTTTGCCAGCGCCATTGCCGCCATGACCGGTCTGAAAGACAAGGTTTATCAGCCCAATCCGGAAGCCCATGCGGTCTATCGCGAATTGTACGATCTCTATCG
>JBAVPS010000045.1:0-3559 GCA_049693315.1 Rhizomicrobium sp.
CAGTTCGATCATGCACTGTCTACCCGGTTTTGCCACCGGTTAACCGTGGCGGCGGTATCGCAGCTGGCGCAACGTAATGCGGGTCTTTCGGCTCAGGTGACGATGACACGTGGGCAGAGCCTTATCGCCGGTGTTCTGTTTCTGCTGCTGATGATGGGCGTGGTGTGGTGGCCGCAAATCTTGTTGCGTGGTCTGGTGCTGACCGCAGCCACGGGGTTCTCAATCGGTATATGTTTACGCCTGATGCTGGCATTGCGCGGGACTGTGCGTGATACGGCACTTAAGTGCCCCCGTATTCGTGATGCGGATCTGCCCGTATATACCGTATTGATCCCGCTGTTTGGTGAGGCTGCGGTGGTGCCGTCTCTGACGCAGTCCTTGTCGGCGCTTGATTATCCGCGCGACAAACTTGATATCAAATTTGTGGTCGAGGCGGATGACTGGCCGACCCGGCTGGCTGCCGGGCGGGCGGCGCAGCAAGGGCCATTTGAAACGGTGCTGGTGCCATACAGCCTGCCACGCACCAAGCCCAAGGCCTGCAATTACGCCCTGCATTTTGCCCGTGGTGATTTTCTGGTGATTTTCGATGCCGAGGATCGTCCCTGTACAGATCAGTTGCGTAAAGCGGTTGCAGCCTTCGGCGCACTGCCAGCCCAAATCGCATGTTTGCAGGCGCGGCTGATCATCGATAATGCGCGCGACGGCTTGCTGCCGACTTTGTTCGCAATCGATTATGACATCTGGTTCTCGGTTTTGCTGCCGGGGCTGGCCCGCTTACGGGTTCCCATTCCGCTGGGTGGTACCTCCAATCACTTTCGCATCGGCGCCTTGCGTCAGGTCTATGGCTGGGACCCGTTCAACGTCACCGAAGATGCGGATCTTGGCGTGCGTCTGGCGCAGTTTGGTTATGGTGTTGCCATGCTGGATTCATACACCGCAGAGGAAGCCCCGCTGCATGTTGCGACCTGGATGCGCCAGCGTACCCGCTGGCTCAAAGGCTATATGCAGACGCTGCTGGTGCATCTGCGTGCCCCGGTCGCACTGGCGCGCCATACCGGAATCGGGGGAATGGCGATGGTGCTGACGCTTCTGGGCGGCACGGTATGTTCGGCCTTGCTTAACCCGATCCTGTGGCTGGTATTTGTGCTGGTGCATCTGCATCTGTTGCCACAAGGGGCGAGCGATCCGGCCAAGCTGCTGGCAATATGGTCCGGTAGCGGTTTGCTCATCACCAACGGATTTCTGATCGGCAGCGTTTTTATGTCCGAACGCTGGCAAGCGCGTCCCTGGCGCGTCTTCTATGGTTTTGGCATGCTGCTATACTGGTTGCTGATCTCGGTGGCAGCATGGCGGGCGCTGTGGCAATTGCTGGTATGCCCGCACCGGTGGGAGAAAACACCGCATGGTGCTGCCAGATGTCGTGCTGGCATTTGAAATGTGGCCACGGCTGTGGGGTTCCGGTTTCCTGATCATCGTGTGTGGTGTGTTTTCGCCAGCCTGCGGCGCGGCCTGGACTTTGGATGAAGGACAGGGCCAGATTCTGGCTGAAGCCACCTACAGTCACGCCAACCATAGTTTCAGGGACGACACACCTGTCATCCTCGACAAGCTTTTTATAAAAGACGATTATGAATATGGCTTCAGCGACGGTGTTACGCTGTTCTCCATTCCAGAATATGTTTCAGCAAGTGTCGAGCGCGCGGGTGTAACCCTTGAGGCGAAACAATATGCGTTTTCCAGTGGTGCCCGTGTGCGCCTTAGTGATGCCTTCGGACAATTATCCGCACAGCTGTCTTACGCGCATGTATCAGCCTTTACGATGACAGTTGCCGGGGATGCGGCCGGGGGCCATGAAGCCGAACTGCGCCTTTTATACGGCACCAGTTACAGCGTTCTGCAGCGCGATGGTTTCGTTGATGTTGAAGTCGGCTGGCGCTGGAATGCGCCGCCACGCCCTAACGAGGTTGTGGCCGATGTAACGGCAGGGATCTGGCTGTGGCCCGATTGGCTGCTGATGGGGCAGAGCTTTACGATCATCAGCGCCGGTTATGGCGAATATCCGTACACGTCTTATAGCTTGTATAAAACCCAGATGTCACTGGGCTGGCGTGTCGCGCCCGGTCTGACTTTGCAAATTGGGGCTTTTCTGTCGCCATCGGGCAGCCATGTCGCCGCTGAACGGGGCCTTAGCGCCGGTGTGTGGTATGATTTGCCCGCACCGTAATGTCAGCGCGTACAAAAAAATCCGCTGACTGTTTGTCATGTTTAACATGCAGTGAGGTTTTTTGGCCGATTTGCCTTGCGCCCTGCGGGGTGACGGCTGGCAATATGGTTTACAGACGTCAATCATTTTTATCGGGTAAGTTAGGCCGGCGATAAATCCTGCTGACTATACTGTCATCATCCTGGTGTTGGCGTATGTGTAGGAGACCCCGTTATTATGTTGAGTCTCGGTTTGCGTGCCGATGATATCGCTGCAGGTTATTTACAAGAGACCTTCATTCCGCTGGCCCATCCGTGCCACACTTTCGCCCAAAAGCTTCTGGATTTCTGGAAAGATCGTCCTGCTGACGGCATCATTGTCGGCAGAGATATTCCCTCCCGTAAAATTGCCTCATTGCTCAGTCACATAACGATGTGGGAGCCAGTGGCTGGTGGCCGGGATTATCAGATGCGCTATATGGGCGAGACCCTGCGGGCACGTTATAGCGGCTATGTTGTTGGTAAGCTGATGTCGGAATTGCTGTCGCCCGATCTTTTCGCCTATCAGCTCGACAGTTTTATGCAGCTTGCCAGCGATGATACGGCGGAAGTGCTTGATATTGCGCAAAGCCATAATGGCTGCAATTACCTGCACTATGAGGTGGTTGCGTTTCCGGTTTTACCGGCTAATGCGCAAGGTCGCTGGGCTGTTGCCGGCACCTTCTACTTTTAGCCTGGCCCCTTGCGAGTGGGCTTAGTATGCCACGCGGTCCCGTTTGTCGCGCGGAGTGTAATGACTGCGCCATCAACGCAAAATAAGCGACTTGTTTCGTAAGCAGAAATACGCCGAAGGGATGTTCCCATGCGGCACTAACCAAAGGAAAAATGGAAGCCTGATATGCTAAGCGTTGCCCACACCCTTGACCGTTTCGACCAAGGCGGTTCGCAAGAGACTTTCGTGCAGATCCGGCTTCCGCGTCACAAAAGCGCCCGCAAGCTGATGGCGTTCTGGCTCACCCGGCCGAATGACAGCGTGTTGATCGGGCGGGATATTCCGTCCAATGAAATTGCGCCACTGTTTGGCAATCTGACGGTTTGGGAACCGGTCGGTGATGGTCAGGATTATGTTCTGCGCCATATGGGCGATACGCTGCGTATGCGCCTCAGCCTGCACTTTCCGGCAGGGCGGCTGATGTCGGAATTGTTGTCACCGGAATTCTATGCCTATCACCGCAGCAATTTTCCGACGCTGGCCAAGGCAGAAGACATCGAAGTGCTTGATGTGCTGCAGGGGTTAAGCGGCAGCAACTGCCGCCATTTCGAAGTGGTGACCTTTGCGGCACAGGCACCCCATACT
>JBAVPS010000046.1:0-3054 GCA_049693315.1 Rhizomicrobium sp.
CACTTTATATAGTCGGGGATCTCATTGATGGCTGGCAGCTGAAACGCCGCTGGTACTGGGACGCGCCGCAAACCACGCTGGTGCAGACCCTGCTCGGTTTGGCCGATTCCGGCACCCGCATCATCTACATCCCCGGCAATCACGACGAATTCCTGCGCCCCTATTGTGGACGCACCTTCTGCGGCATCGAGATACGCGACGAAACCATTCACGAAACCGCCGCCGGCAAACGCCTGCTGGTGCTGCATGGCGACAAGTTCGACGGCATCATCGCCTGTGCCAAATGGCTCGCCCATGTCGGGGATGCCGCCTATGCGCTGGCGCTGGCACTGAACGACCGGCTGCACGCCTTACGGCGCAAAATGGGTCTGCCCTACTGGTCACTTTCGGCCTTCCTCAAAGGCCGGGTCAAGAAAGCCGTCGAGTATGTTTCGCGTTACGAGGAAACCGTAGCCGCTGCCGCTGCAACCTTAGATGTGGACGGCATTATCTGCGGTCACATTCATCAGGCTGAAATCCGCCATATTGGCAAAATTCAATATCTTAACGATGGGGATTGGGTTGAAAGCTGCACTGCCCTTGTCGAAGATGCCCAGGGAAACATGGAGATTCTTCACTGGGCACCTCACCTCACTGCGTGCGATCATGCCGGCGCCGGTAAGCAGCCGTCCGAAAAGGCGGCGCTTATACCAGCTTAGGTGGAGAGCGAAACGGTCTATGCCGCCCGGTATCGGGCAAACCGGCATGGTCCCGGAAACGCAGAGGCTTAAAGTTCTGATCGTCACCGACGCCTGGGCCCCCCAGGTGAACGGGGTGGTGCGCACACTCGAAACCCTGGGCAATGATCTTGCCGCCCTGGGGCACGAGGTACGCTATGTCACCCCGGAAGGGCGCATCACCTTTCCGCTGCCGACCTATCCCGAGATTCGGGTGGCCTTGTTCACCCAGTGGTCGCTGGAGCAGGAAATCGCCGAATTCGCCCCCGACGCAGTGCATATTGCCACCGAAGGCTCGCTGGGGCTGGCGGTGCGGGCGATCTGCATCCGGTATGAGATTCCTTTCACCACCTCGTTCCACACCCGCTTTCCCGAATATATCCACAAGCGATTTCCGCTGATCGGCGAGACCAAGGTCTATCGCCTGCTACGCTGGTTCCACGCCCCGGCTACCGCCGTGATGGTGGCGACCGGATCGCTGAAGGACGAGCTGGAAGCCCAGGGCTTTAAAAACTTGCGCATCTGGTCGCGCGGCGTGGATACCGAGCATTTCCACCCGGTTACCGAAGCATCGCTGCCGTACCCCAAGCCGATATGGCTCTATGTCGGGCGCATTGCGGTGGAAAAGAATATCGAAGCTTTTCTCAGCCTCGATTTGCCCGGCAGCAAGGTGCTGGTCGGCGATGGCCCGGCCCATGCCGAACTGGCCGAGAAATATCCCGAGGCGCAGTTCCTTGGCCCGATGACCGGCGAGGATCTGGTAAAAGCCTATGCTGCCGCTGACGTTTTCGTCTTTCCCAGCAAGACCGACACCTTTGGTCTGGTGGTGCTGGAGGCGCTGGCCTCTGGCCTGCCGGTGGCGGCTTATCCGGTGCAAGGCCCGAAGGATGTCGTGGGTGATGCCCCGGTGGCAGCCTTTGACGATGACCTGCAAGCCGCCTGCCTGAAGGCCCTTACCCTGTCGCGGCAGGCAGCGCGGGACTTTGCCCTGACACGTTCGTGGCGGTCCTGCACCTTGCAGTTCCTTGCCAATCTGGCGGTCGAAGGCGAAGCCGACACACCGAACGAAATAAAACAGCATGATAGTAAAGACGCTGAGAGTGATGAAACGCCAGCGCACTAATTTAGACTAATTATAGAAACATGCAGATCTGCCGGGCAGGATTGCGCAAGACAGGCATTTTATCTTTGGTCCGGGCTATGGCACTATCAAGGACGATTTTCTTCGCTAATGTTTCGCTGTAGAAAGACGTTCTGGATTCAACGCTTTAACCCAGCCGGATGATGATGACCGTTGCCCCCACTGCCACACGAGGCTTGCGCATAAGCCCGCGCGAGCTGGCGTTTCTTACACTTTCGATCCTGATTTGGACCGGCTATGTCGTTCTGTTGGGTAAAGATACCTCCTGGGACTTTCGTAATTATCACTGGTACATCCCTTATGCCCTGCTGAACGGGCGCATGCATATCGACATGCTGGTCGCCCATCAGGCCAGCTACTACAACCCGTTCCTGGATGTGCCGTTCTATGTGCTGGCCCAGCACACAAATTCCTTCGTCGCGATTGCGATTCTGGGGCTGTTTCAGGCTGCCAATATCGTACCGATCTATCTGATTGCCCGTGAAGCTCTGCGCCTGCCGCAGAAAAAGCTCTGGGCGGCGGGGATTGCCTTTTTCAGCCTGACCGGCGGCATGACGCTGAGCCTGTTCGGCACCCACTATTATGACAATGTGATGAGCTTCTTCATCATGTCGGCACTGTGCATTCTGGTGCTGGGGCGCGAACAGCTGGCGGGTGGCAGCCTGAAGGCAGGTTTCTGGTGGTGCGCCCTGGGCGGGCTGCTGGTGGGTGGTTCAGCCGGGCTGAAGCTGCCGACCGCGCCGTTTGCCGTGGGCTATGTAGCGGCAGTGCTGGCCGTGGGCGGCGATCGCAAACACATCATTGTCCGGCTGCTGGGGGCCGGGGTTGGCGGTCTGGCGGGCTTCCTGCTATGCGAGGGGCCATGGATGCTCAAGATGTACGAGCTGACCGGCAACCCGCTGTTTCCCTATTTCAACCAGTATTTCCACTCACCGCTGGCGCTGGCCTCGCCCTACCGCGATATGCGCTTTCTGCCGACCAGCAATTACAAAACGCTGCTCTATCCGATCCTGTTCGCCATCGACTATCGCGTGGCCGATGATCTGCCCCACAATGACATCCGTATTGCCATCGCCTATGTGCTGATCATCCTCTCGTCGCTGTTCTGGCTGGTCGGGCGCCGTTCCAAACAACCGCTGGCGATTCCGGCATCGGTACGCATCACCTTCGTTTTCGTCGCGGTAAGCTATTTCTGCT
>JBAVPS010000047.1:0-3171 GCA_049693315.1 Rhizomicrobium sp.
GCTCTGTTCTGCCCGAATGGATGGGGGGCGATCCTGCCGCACCGGCACAGGCGTCGCCCGATCTGGCGAATCTGCCCGATAAGCCGACAGCCGGTAATGCCGCGACCCAGCCGCTGGCGGATTCGCTGACCGCCGATATGAAAAATTCCCAGTACAGTGCCGATGCGCTGCGTGGTGGTGATGATACCGCTGCGCCGCCGCCGCCGCCCGCGCCACCTGCCACGCAAACCGCGGCGGTTGTTCCGGTCGCGGCTCCGGCTGCTGATGCCGCGCCGGCCCCTGCCGCCGAACCGGTGGCCAAAGATAAGTCGGTTTTTGCCGCACCGGTGGGCCAGTCGGCCGTGCCGGGGGCGTTGCCCGATCCGACGGCGCAGACCTCGTCCGCCGCCCCTAAAAAAACGACCCATGTCGCCGCTTTGCCGGCCGGGGCGATGCCCGCCCAATCGGCGAAGCCGACCACGGTGGCTGCGGTAAAGCCGGTTGCGGCCAAGGCCGCTGTCAAGACGGCCTCGGTTGAGGCTGCCCCGGTCGATGCCGCGCCGCTGGCTGCCGTTGCACCGGTCAAGGCGCAGGCTGCGGTGAAGGTGGCCAAAAATGTTACGAAGAAATCGGTCGTGAAGGCTGCTGCGGTCAATCCGGGCGATGCAGCGCTGGGCTTTGAGCCTTCAAGCGCACCGCCGCTGGACCCATCGGTTGCCGAATTCGTTCCGGCGCAGATCGTGCGCCAGTATCAGACGGCGGCTAACCAGCCATTACCGGGCAGTGGGGTCAGATCATCCGCCTCTAAACGGGCGGGGACCAAAGATGTCACCTATGTCGACAAACCAGCCAATCATCCCGTCTCGGGTTCCAATGTGACGGCAGTGGCCAGTTCGGCTGCTGCCGTTCTTTATTTTCCGGGTGATATTGTGACAGTGAACGCCAAGGCGCAGGCCCTGGTGCACGAGGTTGCGGCCCAGTTCAAGGCTCAGGGGGGGCAGGGTGTGATTCGCGTTGTCGGTCATTCGTCGAGCCGTACGCCCGACATGCCGGTCGAAAAGCATCTCGCGCTGGTCTTCAAGAAGTCGCAGGACCGTGCCAATGCCGCCGCACAGGCATTGATCCGGGCTGGCGTGCCAGCAGATAAAATCCTTGTCGAAGCTGTCGGTGACAGCCAGCCGGTCTATTTTGAATCGATGCCCAAGGGCGAGGACGGTAACCGGCGCGTTGAAATTTTCTTGCAGAGCTGAGCCAGGATAGTCTCATTTATTGCAACTTTGGTTGCGGCTTCCCAGCGCAAGCGCTATGTGGAAGAGGGCAATGGCTATCGATGCGCGGTAGGTATTGGACCAGCTTATCGATTGTAATGACCGGCTAACGGTCTGCCCCCCGTGTGGCACCGCCAGCAGGGGCAATATGCGAACTGTATAGGTTCTGAAATGGAAACCGAATTTTACCGCATCAAGCGGTTGCCGCCTTATGTATTTGCTGAAGTAAACCGGCTGAAAGCGCAGGCCCGCGCCCGTGGCGAGGACATTATCGATTTCGGCATGGGCAATCCCGACATGGCGACGCCCCCGCATATCGTCGAGAAACTGTGTGAGACGGCGCGCGCGCCCCGCACCAACCGCTATTCGGTTTCGCGCGGCATCAAGGGCCTGCGCGGTGCGATGGCCGCCTATTACAAGAAGCGCTTTGACGTCGATCTCGATCCCGATTCGGAAGTGATTGCGGCGCTCGGTTCCAAGGAAGGCTTTGCCAACCTGGCTGCGGCGATCACCGCGCCGGGCGATGTGGTGCTGGTGCCCAATCCGTCCTATCCGATTCATGCCTTCGGCTTCATTCTGGCCGGGGCCGCTATCCGCCATATTCAGGCGACCTCGCCGGAAACCTATTTGAGCGAGATTGGCCGGGCGACGCGCCATTCAATCCCGTCGCCTCTGGCGCTGGTGGTGAACTATCCGTCGAACCCGACGGCGCAGGTGGTTGACCTCGATTTCTATAAGGAAGTCGTCAAGTTTGCCAAAAAACACGAGATGTGGGTGCTGTCTGACCTGGCCTATGCCGACATCTATTTCGATATCGAGCCGCCGCCCTCGATCCTGCAGGTCGAAGGCGCCAAGGATGTCGCCATCGAATTCATGTCGCTTTCCAAAACCTATGCCATGCCGGGCTGGCGCATGGGCTATGCCGCGGGCAACAAGAAGCTGATTGCGGCACTGACGCGGATCAAATCCTACCTCGACTATGGTGCCTTTACACCGATTCAGGTGGCGGCTTCTGCGGCGCTCAACGGGCCGCAGGATTGCGTCGATGAGATTCGCGGCATTTATCAGTCGCGCCGTGATGTGCTGGTCGATACCATGGCGCGGGCGGGCTGGAATATTCCGGCCCCGCCAGCGACGATGTTCGCCTGGGCCCCGGTGCCGGATCAGTACAAGGCGCTCGGCTCGATGGAGTTTTCCAAACAGCTCCTGATCAATGCCGAGGTGGCGGTGTCGCCCGGCGTGGCGTTCGGCGAATATGGCGAAGGCTATGTGCGCATTGGTCTGGTGGAAAATGAGCATCGCATCCGTCAGGCTGCGCGTAACGTGAAGAAGTTCCTGGCAATGGACCCTGCGTCTTTGCCGAAATCGTTGGATGAGGGCAAATGAACCAACCGCTGAAAATTGCCGTTGCCGGTCTCGGCACTGTCGGGGCTGGTGCCGTCAAGGCGCTATTGGCTCATAAGGATGCGTTGTCGGCACGGGCCGGGCGGTCGCTGGATGTCACCTTGCTGTGTGATCGTAACCCGGCGTGCTTTACCCCTTTCGCCGGTATCAAAACGACCGATGATCTGAAGGCGCTGGTCGCTTCGGATGTCGATGTGGTGGTCGAGCTGATCGGTGGCGAAAATGGTATTGCCCCGGCGCTGGTGGAAAACGCACTTCGCGCCGGTAAGCATGTCGTCACCGCCAATAAGGCGATGATGGCCCGCCATGGGGCACGGCTGGCGGCACTGGCCGAAGAAAATGGCGTTGGTCTTCGCTTTGAGGCCGCGGTGGCGGGCGGTATTCCGATTCTGAAATCCTTACGCGAAAGTTTGTTCGTGTACGGCGTTTCGGCGGTCCGCGGCATTCTGAACGGCACCTGCAATTACATCCTGACCCAGATGGACGAGACCGGTCGGTCTTTTGCCGATGTGCTTAAAGA
>JBAVPS010000048.1:0-3900 GCA_049693315.1 Rhizomicrobium sp.
GTCAAAGGCTGCGGCGAAACCTCGGGCATCATTCCGTTCATCCGGGTGATGGACAGCCTGACTCTGGCGATTTCGCAAGGCTCGCTCCGGCGCGGTTCGGCGGCGGTGTACCTCGATGTCTATCACCCGGAGATCGAGGAATTTCTCGAGATCCGCACCTCGTCAGGCGATTTCAACCGCAAAAGCCTCAACCTGCATCACGGCGTCGCCATCACCGACGAATTTATGGAAGCGGTGCGCAATGATGCCCCCTTCTCGCTGCGCAGCCCCAAGACCGGCGAACCCCTGCGGCAGGTTAGCGCCCGCCAGTTGTGGCAGCGCATTCTGGAAACCCGCCTGCGCACCGGCGAGCCGTATCTTCTCTATATCGACACGGTGAACCGCGCCCTGCCCGAGCATCACAAAGCGCTGGGCCTCAAGGTGCGTTCATCCAATCTGTGCGCCGAAATCGTGCTGCCATCGGGTGAAGACCATTTGGGCAACATGCGCACGGCGGTCTGCTGCCTGTCCTCGCTCAACATCGAAACCTGGGATGAATGGTCAAAAGTGCCGGGTTTTGTTGAAGATGTGCTGCGCTTCCTCGATAATGTTTTAAGCGACTTTATCGCCAATGCCCCGCCCGCCATGGCCAATGCCGCCTATGCCGCGATGCGCGAACGCTCGGTCGGGCTGGGCGTGATGGGCTTTCATTCATTCCTGCAAAGCCGTGGCATTGCGTTTGAAAGCGCGCTGGCCAAATCGTGGAACCTCAAAATCTTCCGCAAGCTGCGCGCAGAAGCCGATGCCGCATCGCGCACGCTGGCCGGGGAACGCGGTCCCTGCCCCGATGCGGCAGAACAGGGCGCGATGGAGCGTTTTTCACACAAGATCGCCATTGCCCCCACCGCCTCGATCAGCATCATCTGCGGTGGCACCAGCGCCTGCGTCGAACCCATTCCGGCCAATATTTACACGCATAAAACGCTGTCGGGGTCATTCTCGGTCTATAACCCGCACTTAAAGCGCCTTCTGGCCGAACGTGGGGCTGATACGCCGGTGGTGTGGCAATCCATCATCGCCGCCGAAGGCTCGGTTCAGCATCTGGAATGCCTGTCGGCGGATGAAAAGATCACCTTCCGCACCGCATTTGAAATCGATCAGCGCTGGATCATCGAACTGGCGGCTGATCGCGCGCCCTATATCTGCCAGAGCCAGTCGATCAACCTGTTCATCCCGAGCGATGTGCCCAAATGGGATCTGCATATGCTGCACTGGACGGCATGGGAAAAGGGCTTAAAAAGCCTGTATTACTGCCTCTCCAAATCCCTGCAGCGCGCCGCCTTTGCCGGGGAAACGCAGGCCGCTGTCAAGGTTGATGTGGAAACAGGCCCCACCAACTATGACGAATGCCTGGCGTGCCAGTAAACGGCCTTTTAGAAACAAACGATACGTATACGGATTTGAACATGAGTGATATTCTGAACATCAACCCGATGGACCTGATCGGCACTGGCCGGGTGGGTCTGTTGCAAACCTCTGGCACCTATAATGTTGACCGCTATCCGTGGGCCTATGCCTACTGGAAAAAACAGCAGCAGGTCCACTGGATGGGCGAGGAAGTCCCGCTTGGTGAAGATGTCAAGGACTGGGCATCGGACCGGGTAACGGATACCGAGCGCAATCTGCTGACCCAGATTTTCCGCTTCTTCACCCAGTCGGATGTTGAAGTCGGCGACAATTACATGAAGCGCTATCTGCCGATTTTCCAACCGCTGGAAATCCAGATGATGCTGGCCGCCTTCACCAATATGGAGACGGTGCATATCGACGCCTATGCCCTGCTGCTCAAAACGCTGGGCATGCCACAGGTCGAATTTGAAGCCTTCCGCGATTACAGCGCGATGCGTGACAAAGCCGATTACATGCACACCTTCGGCGTTGATACCGTGGCCGATGTGTCGCGCACGCTGGCGATGTTCGGCGGCTTCACCGAAGGCATGGCGCTGTTCGCCAGCTTTGCCATGCTGCTCAACTTCCCGCGCTTCAACAAGATGAAGGGCATGGGCCAAATCGTCACCTGGTCGGTGCGCGATGAAAGCCTGCATTGCGAAGGTATCACGCAACTGTTTCACGCCTGGAATGCCGAAACCGGTGCGCTGACCAAGACCGTGCGTGACGATATTCTGGATGTCGCCAAAACTATGGTCGGGCTGGAAGAAAAATTCGTTGATCTGGCTTTCGAGCTTGGGCCGGTCGAAGGCATGGGGCCGAAGGATATTCAGGCCTATGTCCGCTACATTGCCGACTGGCGGCTGACCCAGCTGAAACTGCCGGTGCTCTATGGCCATTTCCGCGCCACAGACACGGGTTATGAACAGATCAAGCCGCACCCGCTACCCTGGCTGGTCGAGATATTAAACGGTGTCGAGCACGCCAATTTCTTTGAACAGCGCGCTACCGAATATTCCAAAGCATCGAGCTTAGGCAACTGGGAAGGTGACGGCGGCGTCTGGGCCGAATTCGACAAGCGCAAAGCCTGATCCCGCATTACAAAAATGAAAGCCTGTCGGGGGAATAAATCAATACCGGCGGGCTTTTCTTTGCCGGGGTCATGCTGTTATGTCCTGCACGTTTTGCCGCCCAAGGCATGCAATACATACTGACAGGAACCCAAACCATGCACGACGCCCCACTGGAAGCCCACGAACAAACCGAACATGCCGCCCATGCCCCGGATCGTTTTGTTGCACGGGTTGCCATTCTGGTTTCTGCGATGGCGGTACTGGCAGCTGTCGCCGGGAATCTGGAATCCCTCGAAGCCTCCCGCGCACTGACCGCCACCGGCGAGGCAACCTTGCGCCAGGACGAAGCCACCGATGCCTGGGGCGAATATGAAGCCGACAGCTTAAAGCGTCATCTCTATACCCTTGCGCAGGACCTGAACCCCGCGCAAAAGCAGAAATATGCTGAAACGGCCAGGGAAAATGCCGACAAGCAAACCGCCATCCGCGCCAAGGCGAAAGCCGCCGAAGCCGCCCGTACCCAGCTTGAGGCCGAAAGCCGCGAGCACGAAAACCGCCATCACGGGTTGACCGGCGCAGCTACCCTGTTTGAAATCGCGATTTCTCTGGCCACCGTCTCGATCATCACCCGTAAAAACTGGCTGTGGCAGTCAGGCGTTGCCCTGGGCGTCGGCGGGCTGATCCTGCTGGCGGTGACCTATCTGTAAGGCCACGCATTTTAGGCAGCGCGTCCGGGCTTCAGGGCGCGCTGCATCATCACCGTATCGACCCACTGGCCAAGCTTAAATCCAACCGCCGTTATGGTTCCCACCGGCTTGAAGCCCAGACGATGGTGCAAAGCGATCGATCCGGCATTGCCGCTGTTACCAATAACCGCCAGCATCTGATGCCACGGCCCGGCCATACAGCGATCAAGCAACGCCTTCAGCAAAGCGGTACCAATTTTTTTACCGACATAGTTTTTATCGACATACACCGAATCTTCGACACTGAACCGATAGGCCGGGCGCGGCCGGTAACTGCTGGCATAGCAATAGCCCACCACCGCACCCTGACGCATGGCAACCAGATAAGGAAATCCCGCCGCCACGGTTTTCGCACGGCGAGACAGCATTTCCCCGACACTTGGGGGTGCTTCTTCAAACGTTGCCAATCCCGTCAGTACATAATGGGCATAGATCGCCTGAACTGATGCCATATCCTCGATCTGTGCCGGGCGAACTGTAATGGCACCAGCAGCCACAGCGCTTTCACGAACAAACATATACGTTCCTTCAACCGAACCAGCACAGAAACTGCACCGATCAAATATATAAGGAAATATTTGTTTTCTTATACATTGCATAATATATTCTTGGCATGCGCAATCTGAACCTTGATCATTTGCAGGCCTTTGTTG
>JBAVPS010000049.1:0-3422 GCA_049693315.1 Rhizomicrobium sp.
TGCCAATGCGGCCAGGCTGAAGGGCCTGTTGCAGGATGCCGGTATTCCGATGATCAATTCGCCGAGCCACGTTGTGCCGGTGATGGTCGGCGATGCCGCCAAGTGCAAATCCGTCGCCGATGCCTTGCTGAACGATCACGGCATCTATGTTCAGCCGGTCAATTTCCCGACTGTGCCGCGCGGTACCGAACGCTTACGCTTTACCCCGTCGCCGGTGCATACGCCCGAGATGATGAAGGCGTTGGTTGGGGCGCTGGACGTTGTCTGGAATACCCATCATTTACCGCGGGTGAGCTAAACGATTGGCGGAAGATCGCAAAACTGTCTCGGCGCCGGGGCGCGATATTTATATCGAGTTTCTGGTTCAGGGCGCGCTGATCAAGACCACCGCAATTGATAGTGTGACGGGGACCGAGGTGTGCATTTTCGGCCCCCGCACAACACCACGCGAAATCCTGATTAAAAACGCGGTCGCCAAGCTTCAGTATGTTCAGGCCAAGAATAAGACTTAAGTAAAAGACATAGTTTTATTGTTACCTTACGGGGTACGAAACAAAAAGCGGGCGCTGTCTGAACAGCGTCCGCTTTTTTGTTGTATCTGGTACTGCAAAGGACCCGGTTGGGCCCCCGCGCGCCGATATTTAGCGGCGCTTGCCCTTGGGCGGCTGCGCCCCTTTGCCCAGGCCAATCTTCTTGGCAAATTCCGAACGCTGTGCAGCATAGTTCGAAGCGACCATGGGGTAATCCGCCGGCAGGTTCCACTTGGCGCGATACTGGTCGGGCGTCAGGCCGTAACGCGAGCGCAAATAACGCTTCAGCATTTTCAGCTTTTTGCCGTCTTCGAGGCAGATAAGATATTCCGGCGTGACCGATTTCTTGACCGGGACGGCCGGCTTCAGTGCGGTGGGGATCTCGGCCACTGGCGCACCGGTCAGGCTGCCCAGCGTGGCGTGAATATTTTTAATAATGGTGGGAAGATCACCCGCCTGAACCGGATTGTTGCTGACATAGGCAGCAACAATTTCGCCGGTCAGGGCGAGGATCTCGTCGTACTTGTTATCATCTATATCGTGCGTGGCCATCGAGTATTACCCCTGTATTTGTCTATTGGCGAAATCCGGTTCGCTCTCTCTATCTAGCCATATCCGATCCGGAATCAAATCTTATTTCGTATCAATCGCTGTCTTATGGTCAAATATTCGTAATAATTAATGTTTGTCGTAACTTGGTTTTATGTTTTTTGTCATTTGTAACCACCCACACGAGGGGCTTTGTATCCGTAAAACCGACTGTGGGTTAATTTCAATTTGTCGCAGCGTAACGGTTGTTGCCATGATTCGCCTTGAAACCGGGCGGTGGACTGGCAGAAAACGATACATGGCGTTTTTTATCGAGTTTTGCTCTAGATTTAGTGACGCGGGCAGGGTACTTCCCCTTTAGGCTGCGCATGGCCGCTTGCATTCGAGGCCGCCAGCCACCGTAATAACGGCGTAACGCCGGTGTTTTTGGTTAAGGCAAATGGGGTTTCGATATGGCCAGTGGTTCAGAGCAGAACAATTCCGGGTTCTTTTCCCGTAGTCTTTCCGAGGTTGATCCTGATCTTTTCGCGTCGATCGGCCGTGAATACCATCGTCAGCAAGAAAAGATTGAACTGATCGCGTCTGAAAACATCGTCAGTAAAGCGGTGTTGGAAGCGCAGGGCTCTGTCCTGACCAATAAATATGCCGAAGGCTATCCCGGCCATCGCTATTATGGCGGTTGCGAGTTCGTCGATGAAGTCGAGACCCTGGCTATCGATCGGGTTTGCAAGTTGTTCGGTGCCACCTATGCCAATGTTCAGCCCAATTCGGGCTCGCAGGCCAATCAGGCGGTGTTTCTGTCCCTGTTGCAGCCGGGCGATACCTTCATGGGGCTGTCGCTGGCCTCGGGCGGGCATCTGACCCACGGCTCCAAGGTCAACATGTCGGGCAAGTGGTTCAATGCGGTCGGCTATGGCGTGCGCCGTCAGGACCATCGCATCGACATGGACGAAGTCGAAGCCATGGCCAAGGAACATAAGCCAAAGCTGATCATCACCGGCGGTTCGGCCTATCCGCGGGTGATTGATTTTGCCCGCTTCCGCAAGATCGCCGACGAAGTCGGGGCCTATCTGATGGTCGATATGGCCCATTTCGCCGGTCTGGTTGCCGGTGGCGTTCACCCCAATCCGCTCGACTGGGCCCATGTCGTCACTTCGACCACCCACAAGACCCTGCGCGGCCCCCGTGGCGGCCTGATCCTGACCCGCGATGCGGCGCTGGGCAAGAAACTCAATTCGGCGATTTTCCCCGGTCTGCAGGGCGGCCCCCTGATGCATGTCATCGCGGGTAAGGCGGTGGCCTTTGGTGAAGCGCTGAAACCCGAATTCAAGGTCTATGCCAAGCAGATCGTCGATAACGCGGCGACGCTGGCCCAGACGCTGCACGCAGGCGGGCTCGACATCATTTCGGGCGGCACCGATACCCATGTCATGCTGGTGGATCTGCGCCCCAAGGGCGTCACCGGCAAGGCGGCAGAGGAGGCCCTCGATCGCGCCTATATCACATGCAACAAAAACGCCATTCCGTTTGATCCGCAGAAGCCAGCCATCACCTCGGGCATCCGTCTGGGTACGCCCGCGGGCACCACGCGTGGTTTTGGTGTGGAGGAGTTCCGCGAGATCGGCAAATGGATCATCGAGGTTGTCGACTCCCTGGGCCAGAATGGCGAAGGTGGCGATGCTTCGGTGGAAGCTTCCGTGCGGGATCGCGTGCGTGCTCTGTGCGCCCGGTTTCCGATCTACGGTTAGGCCGATTTATGGTTGGGCCGGTTAACGGCTAGAAAGGCATTATCATGCGCTGTCCATTTTGCGGTCACGACGATACTCAGGTCAAAGACAGCCGTCCGTCCGAAGACAATTCGGCGATCCGGCGGCGACGTCATTGCCCCGAATGCGGCGGGCGGTTCACCACCTTCGAGCGGGTGCAGCTGCGCGAGCTGATCGTGGTCAAGAAAAATGGACGGCGCGAGCCTTTCGATCGCGATAAACTCGAACGCTCGATCAACCACGCTTTACGTAAGCGCCCGGTCGAGCAGGAACGGGTTGATCGCATGATCACCGGGATCGTTCGTCGTCTGGAAAGTCTGGGCGAGAACGAGATTAATTCGCCAATGATTGGCGAGCTGGTGATGCAGGCGCTGCAAAGCCTCGACAAAGTGGCGTATGTGCGTTTTGCCTCGGTCTATAAGAACTTCCGCGAAGCCAAGGATTTCGAAAACCTCCTTGGTCAGATCACCACGGCGGGCGCTGCCGGGATAGATCCGGCGGATGGGAAAATCTAAGTGGCGGGGGCCACAGATCTTCGTCATATGCGCCACGCGCTGGGGCTTGCGGCGCGGGGGCT
>JBAVPS010000050.1:0-10329 GCA_049693315.1 Rhizomicrobium sp.
GATCTGGGCCGTCAGGAAGAGGCCCGCGACGCCTTCACCGCCGCTATTGAACGGCGCGACAGCTATGCCGAAGCCTATAACAACCGCGGCAAGGTGCAGGAACTTCTGGGCAATCTTGACGAAGCAATCATCGACCTTGACCGTGCCATCGAACGCATGCCCACCCTGTCGGCCGCCCATTATAACCGCGGCAATGCCCTCAAAGCGCAGGGCAAGCTCGAAGACGCCATGGTATCCTATGACAATGCCATCAGCCTGCAGCCGAACTATGTCAGCGCGCGTAACAACCGTGGCAATTGCTACATGGCACTCGACCGTTATGACGAGGCCCTGATTGATTACCAGGTGGCGATTGATGCCAAGCCAGAAGGCATGGAAACCTATAATAATCAGGGCAACGCCTATCTGCATCTGTTGCGCTTTGACGAAGCGGACCGCTGTTACGACCGCGCCATCGCCCTCGATGAAACGTTTTCCGAGGCCTATTGGAACAAGGCGTTGCTGGCGCTGCTGCGCGGGGATTTTGACGCTGGCTGGCCGCTGTATGAATGGCGCTGGAAACGCAGTGCCGCCAAAACCTATACCCGCAGCTTCATTCAGCCGCGCTGGAATGGCGAAGATATTGCAGGCAAGACTCTGCTGATCTATGGCGAACAGGGGCTGGGCGATTACATCCAGTTCAGCCGCTATGTTCCTGCCCTGTGCGCGATGGGCATCAAGGTCGTGGTCGAAGTGGCCGTTGAACTGTTCGATTTCTTAAGCTCGATGAACTGCCCGGCGACCTTTGTGCGCGCCGGAACCGAGTTACCCGATTTTGACCTGCATTGCCCGGTGATGAGCCTGCCGCTGGTCTGCCGCGGTCAGTTACCCGATTTTCCGGCTGACATACCGTATCTTTTTGCCAATGCAGAAAAATCCCGCTTCTGGCAGGAAAAGCTCGGGGCCAAAACCGCCCTGCGCGTTGGTCTGGCCTGGTCAGGCAAAGCAATCCATCCCAACGACCGCAATCGCTCGATGCGGCTTGCAGCGCTGGCACCGATTCTGGATTTGCCGGCAGAATTTCATATCCTGCAAAAAGAAATCCGCCCCGATGATTTCTCCGCGCTGGGCCGGTACAAACTGCACAGCCACTGCGATGGCCTGGACAGCTTTGCCGACACAGCGGCCCTGATCGATCATATGGATCTGGTCATCAGTGTTGACACATCGATTGCCCACGCCGCCGCCGCCATGGGCAAAGAGGTCTGGATGATGCTGCCACAGCTGCCCGATTGGCGCTGGCTGATGGGGCGCAGCGATACACCCTGGTATCCCACCGTCACCCTGTACCGTCAGCAGGCCATCGGCGACTGGTCCGCCGTCATCGGGACCATCGCCGAAAAGCTCAAAGCACGCAGCGCAAGCTGAGGTTACAGCTGCACGAAGGTCGGGATCAGACCGAGCAGATAGGTTACCGATTCAATGTGACCGGAGACGATCACCTTCAGCCGGCACAGCTCGTCATTATAGATGGTATCGAGTTTCAGCGCCGCCTCGCCCGGGCGGTGCAGTGAAGCCGTTTTGTTCAGCTGGGCAATGATCTTCTCCGCCATCGCCGCATCTACGGCATCAATATGCAGCACACTCGACACTTCGATCGGGCGGACCGAACGCTCGGTACTGGCGATGGCCGCCGGGGTGGCAGTGCGGGTAAAGGCCGCCAGATCTTCCGGCGCGATGCGATATTGTTTGCCGATGCGCATCGCTTTGAGCTGCCCCTCATGGACGAAGTTCAGCACCGTTTTGGCATGCAATTTCAGTTTATTGGCGACTTCTGAAACCGTAAAAAATTCCTGCACCATAACAGCCTCACCTTCACGAAACGGGGTTAATTTGGGTATTTTGCGCACTTTATAACACTTTAAGGCGTTATAGGGAATATCAAAGACAATTAACGTCATTTCAGGATGATTTGACTTCGGGCCAGGACGGCTCAAAATTGCGCCCCTATACTTGCCAAGCGCGAACCCGAGGAGCCCGTCATGGACCAGAGTTTCTACGATTTCAGTGCCAAATCATTGAGTGGTCAGGATGTCAGCCTGTCCAACTTTGCCGGTAAGGTGGTTCTGGTCGTCAACACTGCCAGCAAATGCGGCTTCACCCCGCAATATGCCGGACTGGAAAAACTCTATCGCGCATTAGGCCCGGCCAAATTTGTCGTGCTGGGATTTCCCTGCAACCAGTTCGGCAATCAGGAGCCTGGCGGTCCGGACGAAATCAACCAGTGCCTGGTCAATTATGGCGTCAGCTTCCCGATATTCGCCAAAATCGAGGTCAATGGCAGCAACACCCACCCGCTGTTTGCCTGGCTCAAGGATCAGCTGTCGGGCATGGGTGGCAAGGCGATCAAATGGAATTTCACCAAATTCCTCGTCGGCAAGGATGGCGAGCCGATCAAGCGCTTTGCTCCGGCGACCTCGCCGGAGGCAATTGCCGATTCCGTGCGCGAAGCCATCGATATGTAAGACGTGCAGAACAGCCCCGACAGCCGGGGCCAAAATAAAAAGGGCAAGCGGTAACCCGCTCGCCCTTTTTCGTACTCCGGTCCGATCCGCAGCTTAGAACGGCAGCGCGGTCGGGTTGAAGTCGTTACGGGTCGTCTCTTTCTTGGCCTCGTCCATAGACCAGCCACCACCCAGCACCCGATAGAGACCAACCACAGATTCAAGCCGTGCCAGACGGATCTGCGCCAGCGTATCCTGCGCCGTAAACAGTGTCTGTTCAGTGTCGAGCACGGTCAAAAGGTCGGACACACCTTCGCGGTACTGCAATTCAGAAATCCGGAAAGCTTCCTTGGCATTGGCGACCTGATCGGTAATCAGTGTCTCACGCTGCGCCAGCGACGTGGTCGAGCCCAGCGCGGTTTCGACATCCGACAGGGCGCTCAGCACCGTGCTGCGATATGTGGCAATTTCTTCCACTTCGACCGCCTTGTAATAGTCGCGGGTCGAAGACAGCGTGCCACCATCAAAAATCGCCTGCAGAGCCGTCGCACCGGCAGTCCACGCCAGATTTTGCGGGCTGATCAGGTTGGAGAAGGCCGAGCTGGAATAGCCGCCCGAACCAGTCAGACTGATCGACGGCAGGAAGGCCAGACGGGCCGCGTTGAGGTTGGCGTGCGAAGCCTTCAGAGTTGCCTCAGCCGAAGCAATATCGGGGCGGCGGGCCAGAAGATCGGACGGCAGACCAGGCTGCACCGGCGGGGCCGACAGCCCATCCAGCGTCGTGCCCTTGACATCGAAGCCTTCCGGGGTCTTGCCAAGCAGGATTGCCAGCGCATAGCGCGCTTCGCGTTCATATTCCTCATACTGGGGAATGCTGGCTTCGGTGCTGCGCAAGGTGGCGGTCTGCTGGGCCAGTTCCAGATTGGACGAGGCACCGTTCTTCACCTTGGCTTCGGTGATGGCCAGAATGCGCTTGGCGGCATCGACGTTGTTACGGGCGATATTGAGCCGGTCACGATAGGCCAGAACCGAGAAATAGGCATTGGCAACGTCGGCACTGACGGTGAGCCATTCGGTATCACGGGTAAAGATGGCGGCGCGGGCGGTTTCACGCGCGGCGCTGACCTTCTCGCGGTACTTGCCCCAGAAATCGAGTTCATAGCTGGCGGTAAGGTTGGCACCAAAGCTGTTTGCATTGGTTTCGCGGCGCACGCCGCCAGTCGTCGTCTTACTGCCGCTGCGGCTGACCGTGCCTTCGGCGCTGACGGTCGGGAACAGTGCTGCCCATGCCTCGCCGGTCTGGGCCCGGGCCTGCTCAACACGAGCGCCGTAGATCGCCAGATCAAGGTTGCCGATCTTAGCCTCGTTCACAAGGCCAGTCAGCTCATCACTGGAAAAAGCTTTCCACCATTCCGCAGAGACGGCCGAGTTCTCGGCATTTTCCGGCTGCGGTGCGGTAAAGGCCTTGGGCAATTCTTCGGGCTTCATTGCCTGCGGCACGGACGTGCAGGCGGTTAACGCCAGAACCAATACGGCCGCGGAAACGGAGCTTAGGAGAATTCTCATGAAACCACTCGCTGCTTTAAATATCAGATCCACGACGCAATCGTCGGGCATTATATGGGTACGCCCGCACGACTGCCAACATCAACAGCCGTTTCTAACCTGCTTTGCAAGGAATTGTGTCATATTTTCGAACCGGCAAGAAGTTAGGACGGCCAGGAAAGTCCCGGTCTTGGGGGCCCCGAAACAACCCGACCGTCCCGAGACTGTGTCCGATGGTGGAGCGCCGATGGGGACACAGTCTAGTCACCCTACCCCGCTGTAGCCATCACTTTTACGCGATGGCAGCAAAGATACGATGGCATTGGTTACCGCTTGGTGAGCGTTAACGTGCCCCACAATGGGCCAGGGGCATCGGATACGGAAGGTCCGAAGGCTCAAGAAATTGTATCTGACTGTCGCTGGCCGGCTGAGGCTGATACGGATCGCGACCGAAAACTTACCCCGGGCAATTTCATTAGCGGGCCGGGCTTGTGCATTGAGCGGCTTAAGCGGACACAAATGACCCGGAACACACCTTTTATAGCAAGGAAAGCACACATGGTCTGGTCTGGGTTGTTGCCGAATTTCGGCCCCGCCGTCACCCCGATTCTGCTACTGCTGGCATCCAATGTGTTTATGTCTTTTGCCTGGTATGGGCAGCTTAAATACCCACACGCCCCGCTGTGGCAGGTCATTCCGGTCAGTTGGGGCATCGCGTTTTTTGAATATTGTCTGGCCGTGCCGGCCAATCGCATCGGCTATCAGGTCTATTCCGCCGCCCAGCTCAAAACCCTGCAGGAAGTGCTGACGCTCAGCGTTTTCGCCGTATTCTCGGTGACCTATCTGGGCGAAAGCATCAAATGGAATCAGATCGTCGCCTTCGCCCTGTTAGGGGCGGCGGCATTTTTTGCATTTCATAAATGGAATTAAACCGGCGGCAAAAGCCAAAGGATCACAAGGGCCAACATCTGGCCCTTGCCCCATCTTACACCCCGCCCCGGCGCTTTTAAGTACCGCTACGCCAGGGATCGCTGGAAAAATCTGACACCCGGATCATGGAGATGCGGATGGATCGCTGCATACCGAAATAGAACACCACCTTCATTTCGTGGGTCTGTGGGTTCCATTCCATCTGTGGGGCGACCCCACCGGGTTTACGGAACACCTTGCCATCGAAATCCATCCGCCGTACCGGTGCTTTCGACCAGCTGGCCTCCAGCTGCTCGGCCACACGGTTATGCAGCATGGTGCGTTCATCATCCGACAGCTCGCCAGCACCCAGAATATCCGGAGCGCTGAGCTTGACCGTGCCATCGGCCAAAATCTCCAGCCGGGCATCGACCATAACATCCGCCGAATCGATCTGGCCGATCCAACGGCCTGTCGGTGGCTTTTCTCCATGCGAGCAGGCAGCCAAAAACGCCAACCCGGCCAGCAACAGGACCGAAATCCTACGCATAAATCAAGCTCCTGATTTCGTCGGTTAATTATCGTAAAAAAGGGTAAATAAGGCGTAACTAAGGTATAAACGTTGCCGTTGCGGCAATCAACCGGCACATTTGACTTGCGTCACACAGCTTCAGGTGGCTAGCCTCCCCTCCATTGAAGAAGACAAAAGATAAATGGGATTACATGATGTCCGATAAGCCACAGACCCTCCCCTCCAACTTTCTCAGCGCGTCGCTGGGGCGTATCAAGCCGTCGCCGACACTGGCGGCAGCGCAAAAGGCGCGGGAACTCAAGGCGGCGGGACGCAACATTATCAGCCTGAGCGCAGGCGAACCCGATTTTGATACCCCCGACAATGTTAAACAGGCCGCGATCGAGGCCATTCAGCGCGGCGAAACCAAATATACTGCGGTGCCCGGCATCCTTGAACTGCGTCAGGCGATTTCCAAGAAATTCAAGCGCGAGAACGGCATCGACTATACGGTCGACGAAATCTGCGTCGGCGCCGGTGGCAAGGGCATCATTTACAACGCCCTGATGGCGACGCTGAACCCCGGCGACGAAGTGATCTGCATCGCCCCCTATTGGGTGAGCTATCCCGATATTGTGCTGCTTGGCGGCGGCACACCGGTGGTGATTGAAACCAAGATCGAAGACGGTTTTGTGCTCAAGCCGGAAGTTCTCGAAAAGGCCATCACGCCCAAGACCAAATGGGTCATCTTTAACCAGCCGTCCAATCCGGCGGGTGCCTGCTACACCAAGGAACAGCTCAAGGCGCTGACCGACGTGCTGGTCAAGCATCCCCATGTCTGGGTGATGACCGACGATATCTATGAACACATTATGTATGACGGCTTCAGCTTCACTACCATTGCGGCGGCAGAACCGGCGCTGAAGGATCGCACCCTGACGATCAATGGTGTGTCCAAAGCCTATGCCATGACCGGCTGGCGGATCGGCTATTGCGCGGGCCCACTGCCGCTGATCAAGGCGATCACCAAGCTGCAGAGCCAGTCGGTGACCAACGCTGCATCGATTGCACAGTGGGCTGCGGTGGAAGCGCTGAACGGCGATCAGGACTTCATCGCCGAACGCGCCAAAGTGTTCCGCGACCGCCGCGATCTGGTGGTCGAAATGCTGAACAAGGCCGAGGGTATCGAAGTTCTCAAGCCCAATGGCGCCTTCTATGTCTACCCGTCGATTGCAGGGCTGATTGGCCGCAAAACACCGGATGGCAAGGTCATCGCCACCGACGAAGACTTTGCCACGGCCCTGCTGGAAGCCGAAGGCGTCGCCGTGGTGCATGGTGCGGCGTTCGGTCTGTCGCCGTTCTTCCGCATCTCCTATGCGACATCGACCAAACTGCTGGAAGATGCCTGTGGCCGGATTCAGCATTTCTGCGCGACGCTTACATAATTTTAAGGTCGCGTTTATTTGATAATCGGCTGGCAGAAAAAAGCTGTTGCTTGGCGACAGATCTGCCAGACTGGCACGGTGTAAAAAACGGCGGGCGTTCTTTAAAAAGGGCGGCCGCCGTTTTAAGTTCAAGCAAACCCACCAATATGAAAGCGCGAGGAGAAGATGAGTCATTTCTTACGCACATACGCAACGCCACTCAGCCTGGCCTGTTTCGGGGCTATCGGGGTCAGCGGGGTGATGATGTTCATCGGATTGCGCAATCATCAGCTTGGCGAGTTGCATGAATGGCTCGGCATCATCTTTCTGATTGCCGCCGCCTTGCATATCTGCCGCAACTGGCGGGCGCTGTTGGCCATGCTGGCCAAGACGCAAAGCAAGATTATCGTCGGCGTTCTGGGAACCATTGCCATTCTGCTGATCGGTTCGACCTTTTTCGGTGGTGGCGAAGGTGGCGGCCCGGACCATGGCCCCGGCGGCATGCAGGCGGTCGAAATGCGCCTAAGCTATACGCCACTGGCGCAATTGGCCCCAGCCTTTGGGCTGTCATCCTCACAAGTGGTGGCGCGCCTGCGCAAGGGCGGCATCATCGTCAACGGTCCGGGACAAAATCTCACCGAAATCTCGCAAAAACAGAATGTGCCGGTACCGCGTCTGCTCAACATGATTGCGGCGGAACCGGGCGCGATGCCGGACCCGGATTGATCGGGTCGGATCAACCGCCACGTCACTATAACAAAAGCCCCGGCAGCAACTGCCGGGGCTTTTTCATGTGGTGATACCGAAACCTCCAGCAGTGCTCAGGGTTCGATGACCATCGGGGTCACGGCCAGGGCTTCCCATTCCTCGACCGCCACACCGGCGGTGCTGCCGCTTGCGGAGGATGCCGTAAACACCGCCCGCAGACATTTGGCGGTGACGGGTTTGAACGTCACCTCGACAAAGTGATCTGTATCAGTGGCATAGGGGCTGGTGGCCTCGACCGCTTTCCAGTCCTTGCCGTCGCAATATTCCAGATGCCAGTCTTTGGGCGGAGCGACACCAATGCCAGAACCGGCTGGCTGATCATTCCAGAAACGTATCCGGCTGGCATTCAGCGTGACCGGCTGGCTCCACAGATAGGCAACCCAAGGCTCCGGCGGATTATTGCCGGTCCATGTGCCCCACATATCGGGCGGCAGCGGATTGGCCCGGACGATGCCGTCATTCAGCGCCCTTTTCCAATATTGCAATGGCACCGGTTCATTTGAAACAAACACCCGCGCCGCCGGTGCAATGTTGCGCTGAGCGGGCAGCACGCTGGGCTTGGCGGGGGTAGTTTTGACCGGACGGATCGCCGCCGGGCTGACGCTGTCGTCCCATTCCACCGCATCAATGGCGACCGAGCGGCGAAAATGCCCGCCCCCCCTGGCATCGGCGGTATGATAGGTCAGATACCATTTGCCCTTAAATTCGATCAGACCGGGGTGCGAGGTGGTCGAGGACACTGGCGGCAGAATAACCCCGCGATAGGTCCACGGCCCCAGCGGCGACGGCGCCGTGCCATAGGCGATGCAGGCATGATAGACCGCCGGGGTGCAGGGGGAATCCGGCCCGGCATTGTTGCCAGCATAGAGCAGGTAATAGACGCCATTGCGTTTGGTCAGCCATGGGGCCTCGAAAAAGCCGGTCAGGCCCATGATGGTCTGCTCGTCCGATTTGGGTGTCACCATATCGGTGGCCAGTTCCATGGCGCGCAGCTGACCAAAGGTGCCCCAATAGAGATAGACCCGGCCATCACCATCGACAAAGGGGGTGGGGTCGATGTTCTGAATGCTGTTATGTTCGGGCACCGATTGCGAGGCGACCGGCCCTGCCGGATGGGCATCCTGCCACGGCCCCAGCGGGCTGTCAGACACCGCCACGACGATACCAAAACAATCCTTGTCGGAACAGTGCGCCTGCATCACCGGCGCATAGAGATAGAACTTCTTGTTCGGCCCCTGAACAATCTGCCCGGCATAGGCCCGCCCCGGCGACGCCCATTTGAAAACGTTCTGCGGCTGCAGAAAATGCGGATAGTAATTCCAGTTACCCGACGCCACATCTTTGGTCGACAGCACCTGCCATTCGTTCATGATGAAGTCGTTGACATCGGGCGGCGCTTCGTCCCGCCCGGCGATGATGTAGAGCGTATCGCCCGCCACCAGCGGGGCCGCATCCGCGGAATAATTCTGCCCGTCCGACAGAATCGGATTATGCGTGACGTGAAGCGCGATGGGCCCCGCCGCATTGGCATGGTCGCCCGCCGCCGCCCAAATCGGCAATGTCAGCGCGATTGCCCCTGAAATGACCGCGCCAGAAAAGAATGTGTGCCTCATGACTATGCCCCCATCAAAAGAAACATCGTAAAAGAACCGCCCCTGGGGGAAGCCTTGCTTGCGATGCCCGCCCCGCATCAATATACTGTATACGATTTAACACTCTTCCGCCAGAGATTCCTGACGGACGTATCCTTCTGAAATAGGGTGCCTGCCGATATGAAAGCACTGTTGTGCGCTACAGCGATGGTTCTGATTATGTCTAACATGCCTGCACTGGCTGCCAGCCCCGACACGGCTTCTGCCACACCTTCTGCCGCGTCTGCCACGGCCAATAGTGCCGATGCCCAGTTCGAAGCGATCTACACTGCGGAATGGCAGTGGCGCGGCAAGCAGTTCGCCGCCAACGAAGATACCAGCGGCACGGTTGCGGCCCATCTGCCCGAAGTTGGTGAAGCCGCCCAACAGGCGCGACTGGCGTACTGGCGTGATGTCGACAAAAAGCTCGACGGCATTGATGTCGGCAAGCTGTCGCATCAGCGCGCCGTCGATTATCAGGTCTATCGCTTTCAGATCGAAACCCTGATTGCCGATCAGGTCTACAAAACCTATCAACGGCCGCTGTCCGGCGACACCTCGTTCTGGGGTGATCTGGCCGATACGGCGCGCGGCACCCTGCATAACGAGCAGGAATATCGCGACTATTTAAACCAGATCAGCGATATCCCACGCTATTTCACCGAGAATATCGACAATATGCGGGCCGGGCTGAAGCGCGGCTTCACCCTGCCGCAGATCACGCTGGAGGGGCGCGACAGCTCGGTCAAAAGTGTGATCGATGCGCCAAGCCCTGAAGACAATATCTACTACACGCCGTTCAAGACCATGCCGGCCACAATCAGCCCCGCCAAACAGGCCGAGTTGCGCAAACAGGCTGTGGCGGTGATCAGCGGCAAGATCGTGCCTGCCTATAAAACCCTGCTGGGGTTTCTGCAGACCGAATATGTGCCGGGGGCACAAAAATCCCTCGCCGCCTATGATCTGCCCGATGGCAAGGCGTTCTATCGCGCACAAATCCGCGAATACACCACGCTCGACACGGACCCCAAGGCCATTCACGAACTGGGTCTGGAAGA
>JBAVPS010000051.1:0-1680 GCA_049693315.1 Rhizomicrobium sp.
CGGCAAAAGTCACCGCATGCTGTTCGGCAATACCGACATCGAAGAAGCGATCCGGGAATTCCTTGGCAAAACGATCAAGACCGGTACCAGATGGCATGGCCGCGGTGATCGCACAGATGTGCGAATCCCGCCGCGCCTCGGCCACCAGAGCATCCGAGAACACTTTAGTATAGGACGGACCGCGCGAAGCCGGGATCTTCTGTTCGCCGGTCAGCACATTGAACTTGTTCACGCCGTGATATTTGTCGGCGCTTTTTTCGGCTGGCGGGTAGCCACGCCCCTTCTTGGTGACGACATGCAGCAGGATCGGCCCATTGGGCATATCGCGCACATTCTCGAGCACCGGAATAAGATGGTCTAGATTGTGGCCGTCGATCGGGCCGACATAGTAGAACCCCAATTCCTCGAACAACGTGCCACCAGCCAGAAAACCGCGGGCATATTCTTCAACCTTGCGCACACGATGCGCCAGGGGGGCCGGCAACACGCTGGCAGCCTTCTTGGCGAATTTCCGAATGCCACGATAGGACCGGCTGGAAACCAGACGGGCCAGATGGGCGCTCAGCGCACCGACCGGCGGGGCGATCGACATATCATTGTCGTTCAGAATGACGATAAGGCGGGCATCCTGCGCCCCGGCATTATTCATAGCCTCATAGGCCATGCCCGCGCTCATCGAACCATCGCCGATGACACAGACAACATTATGCTTCTCGCCCTGCAAATCGCGGGCAACCGCCAGACCAAGGCTGGCCGATATAGAAGTAGAAGAGTGCCCCGCGCCGAAAACGTCATATTCGCTTTCGCTGCGCTTGGTGAAACCGGAAATCCCGCCGCCCTGACGCAGGGTGCGCATGCGCGCCCGCCGACCGGTGAGGATTTTATGGGCATAAGCCTGATGGCCAACGTCCCAGACCAGTTTATCGCACGGCGTATTAAAGACGTAGTGCAGCGCCACCGTCAGCTCGACCACACCGAGGTTAGACCCCAGATGGCCGCCAGTTACGGAAACCACATTGATCAGCTCTTTGCGCAGCTCATCTGCCAGCACGCGCAAATCGGCCCGCGACATGGCGCGCAGCTCTTCCGGCGTATTCACTTTATCAAGGTGCGGAGTATTGTTTGTTGCACCCATATTATATCTCTCCTTACCTGCACCCGCCAGCAGCGCAAGTCTTTCATTAATAACGTTCCCTTCCCGGCAAGAAAGTCAGACTTTCTCCGAAACAAATCAAGGCTGGGACATAGGTCAAGCCAGCTGGTTCTATCTGTTTTCCCGACCCGGAACCAGAATGTCACACTTTGGTGTCACACTCAGATGTCACAATAGGGGTGATAAGGTGACTTTTTGGTTTAATCAAGGCTGGCTGGCGCGCTAACCAGGGCCCCACCGGCACCACCGACAATTTTTTCAAGGCGCAGCGAGGCATCCTTAAGCTTTTCTTCGCAATAGCTTTTTAAGCGCTGCCCGCGTTCATAGAGTGCAATCGACTCTTCCAGCTCTGCCTGTCCGCGCTCCAGACGCGAAACGATTGATTCGAGTTCACGCAGTGCCGCCTCGAAATTCGGCATATCTTCGCTTGGTACTTTATCTGTCACCGGCACACTCCTGACGCTTCAAACGCCCTCCTTATTACCCTTCCCTATGGTGTCACGCAAAGCCCTCTTAAGCGAGAATCC
>JBAVPS010000052.1:0-2762 GCA_049693315.1 Rhizomicrobium sp.
TCGCGGAACTGGCCCGAAGCGATCAGCTGGCGCAGGTCCGAGGCGGTGGCGCTGATCACGCGGGCGTCAACCTGCACCCGGGTGGTGCCGCCGACGCGGGTAAAGGTTTGGTCGATCAGTACGCGCAGGACTTTGCCCTGGGTCTCCAGCGGCATATCGCTGATTTCGTCGAGGAACAGCGTGCCGTTATGGGCCAGCTCCAGCAAGCCGGTCTTGCGCGGACCTTCGGCGGGTTCGGTGCCAAACAGCTCGGCCTCAATCCGGTCCGGTTCCATCGTGGCGCAGTTGATGGCAACAAACGCGTTGCCAGCCCGGCGCGAATGGGCATGGATCAGGCGGGCGAGCATTTCCTTACCCGATCCCGGCGGGCCGGAGATGAAAACCCGGCTATTGGTCGGGGCAATCTTTTCGACCGCCTGCTTCAGCTGTGACATCACGGTCGAGGCCCCGATCATCTCGGTCTCGTCGCCCGCCTTCAGCTTCAGTTCCTGCACCTCGCGCTTGAGGCGGGCCGCTTCGAGCGCACGCCCCACGACATGGATCAGCCGGTCGGCTTTGAACGGCTTTTCAATGAAGTCGTACGCGCCTTTTTTGATCGACGAGACCGCCGTCTCGATGGTGCCATGGCCCGAAATCATCACCACGGGCAGATCGGGCTGTTCGCGTTTGATGGCGTCGAGCACCTGAATCCCGTCGAGCTTGGAGCCTTGCAGCCAGATATCGAGCACCACCAATTGCGGGCGGCGCTTGCGGATAGCAGCCAGCGCCCCATCGCTGTCACCAGCGGTGCGGGTTTCAAAGCCTTCGTCGCTCAAAATCCCGGCGATCAGATCACGGATATCTTCCTCGTCATCGATGACAAGAATTTCAGACGCGATCGGTGGATTTTGCTTGTTCATCCGCAACTCCTTCAATCATGGCTTCGGTCTTCATTACGGCCAACGGAAACGCCAGAACTACGCGCGCGCCGCCATCCTCGCCGGCATCTTCAAGCAAAATCTCGCCGCCATGGTCTTCCATAATCTTGCGCACGATGGCGAGGCCGAGACCCGTTCCTTTGACCCGGGTGGTGACATAGGGTTCGGTCAAACGATGGCGTTGTTCAGCCGGTAAGCCGATGCCGTTATCGGTCACCCGAAATTGCAAATGCTTGTCGGTAATAACAATGTCGGCATGGATGCGGCCCGGCGTTTCGTCTTCACCCTTGTCGAGGCGGGCAGCAATGCCCTCGGTCGCGTTTTTGACGATGTTGGTCAGCGCCTGCGCCACCAACCGACCATCACCCTCGAAATAGATCATCTTCTTGGGCATATCGGTATCAAAATGTATCGCCTGATGGGCCTCGCGCTGCAGGATCACCGCTTGCTGCATCAGTTCCTGGGCACATTCGCGCCGCATCACCGGCTTTGGCATACGGGCAAAGGACGAGAACTCGTCGACCATGCGGCCAATATCACCAACCTGACGGATGATGGTGTCGGTGCACTGCTCGAAAATCTCCCGATCGGTTTCGATCTGGCGGCCATAGCGGCGTTTGAGCCGTTCGGCTGAAAGCTGGATCGGTGTCAGCGGGTTCTTGATTTCGTGGGCAATGCGGCGGGCGACATCGGCCCAGGCCGCCGTGCGCTGTGCGGAAACCAGATCGGTGATGTCGTCAAAGGTGGCGACATAGCCACTGCCATCGGCACCGCGTTCACTGACCACCTGCGCATTAAGGGCGCGTGCCGTGCCATCGCGTTTGACACTGACCTCGCCACCAGCCCGGCCCGAGGGTTCCTGCATGGCGCGGCGGATCAGGGCGGCCATTTCCGGAATAGCTTCCGAATAATGCTGACCTTCCAGCTCGTCCGGGGCGGCATTGAGCAGCCGTGCGGCCGCGCGGTTGACGATGGTCAGATTGCCGTCGGCATCCAGTCCGATCACCCCGGCGGAAACGCCCGCCAGCACGGTTTCGGTAAACCGGCGCCGTTCATCGATTTGTCGGCTCGCATCAACCAGCGCGTTATGCTGGCTGTCGAGTTGTTCGGTCATGCGGTTAAAGGCTTTGCCCAGCATGGCAATTTCATCATCGCCATTTTCGACCTCGACCTGGGCCTTGAGGTCGCCTTCCGACACCTTGCCCGCCGCCTCGATCAGGCGCGAGATCGGGCGCACCAGCCGGTTGGCGGCGGTCAGGCCAAGCCAGATTGCCGCCAGCAGAATGACCAGCGAGACCACGCCATAGAAGGCCGCGAACAATAACTGGAAGCGGGAACGATCCCCCTCCAGCCGGCGATATTCGCTGACCGCGTCCTTGGTGCGCAGATAGTAATTGAACACCTTAGGATCGACATAGCGCTGGATCAGCAGATTGGCGTCTTTTAAGGCGCGCAAATGGATCAGCGCCCAGACAATGCCGGTTTCCGGGTCAACCCCGATGACGGTAACGCCCTGCTCGGCCTGCTGGATGTCTTCGGGCTTGGGCGGTTTTGGGTCGTCGAGTTTCTTCGGTTTCGATTTGGCCAGAATGACGCCGTTACTATCGACAATGAAGGACGCCAGCAGACCATGGTCCTTGGTCATTTCCTCAAGCCGCAGCATCATCAGCGGCACATCAACCCGCTGCGCCTTCAGGTCGATGATGCGCGTGTCGTTCTGCAGGCCGGTCGAAATATCGTCGGCGTCTTTATAGATGCCATTGGCGCGTTCCAGCATATAGAGCCGGGCGACATTGGCCGCGCCATCCAGCGCCGTGCGTACATGCGAGGAGAACCAGGCCTCAA
>JBAVPS010000053.1:0-15430 GCA_049693315.1 Rhizomicrobium sp.
GGTATATTCGATATTGGTGCCATCGGACGTCGTCGAGGTGACGAAGAAACCACTGCCCGAAATGGCCAGATCGGTGGTCGAACTTGTGGCGGTCAAATCACCCTGGCTCGAAACGCTTTGCTCGGTCACCGAATTGACGCCCGCACTGGTGCCACTACTGCTCGTCGCATCGGCGAGCAGTGTCGAAAAAGCGGTCGACGATTCTTTATAGGCCGTCGTGTTCGAATTCGAAATATTTGACGAAGCAACGGTCAACGCAGTGCTGTTCGCACTAAGACCGGAAACGCCTGTCAGCAATGCACCATATATACTCATTACCGTATCCTACGAGCGGAGGAACCGCCGAAGCATAAATCAGCCCATATTAACCAGCACATCCAACATGGTGGTGCTGGTGGTGACAATTTTTGCGCAGGCCTGATACGCCCGCTGTGTCGTGATAAGATTGGTCAGTTCGGTGGCCAGATCGACCGCCGATTCTTCAAGATATTCCGACTGAATCGTGCCCGAACCACTGCTGCCCGCGGTGACGACGGTCGCGGCCCCGGAAGCATCCGAAGCCACATAGGCTGTGCCGGAGACCGAGGTCAGACCATCCGGATCGGCAAAGACCGCCACGGGGATGGCATAAATCTGGCGGGTCAGACTGTTGGAATAGGTCGCCGTCAGCGTGCCATCGGTGCCAATGGAGTAGCTTGAAACCGTGCCGTAAGACGCACCATCAGCTTTAAAGGTTTGTGTTGACGTCGTCGCATACTGGGTAAAGCCATCAGTCCCCCCAAGCGAGCCGAAGTCAAAACTCACATCTTGTGAGCCTAAGCCTGATACCGTGGTATCCCAGCTAAGGGTTAGCGCGACACTTCCGTCTGTAGACGAACCAGCAGTGGCAGACGTTACGGTATCCAGCGAACCATCAGAATTAAAGGTCAGCGTCCCGGTATCGATAGTGGGACTGCCAGCATTCGTCAGATTCGCAGAATCCCCCGAATAGACAATCGAATAGGTCCAGTTATTGGCCGAGGTCTTGGTGTACGAAATCGCGAACGACTGGCTGCCACCCTGACCATCACTAATCGTCACGGGATTTGAATAGTCTGTGGCGCCGGTGACATCTGTGGTCGATTCCAGATTACCGGTCAGCGTCACATGCGATGAGGCTTCGGCGATCCCTGCGGTTTTATCCAGATTGATGGTCGACAGCGTCGACGACGTGGTCGACACCCCCGTTGTCGCATTGGTCGAAACGGCATAGCCCATCAGATAGAGGCCGGAAGAATTGACCAGATCACCGGCCTTGTTGGTCGAGAAATCGCCCGCCCGGCTATATTCGATATTCGTGCCATCTGCCACGGTCGAGGTGATGAAGAAGCCACTGCCCGAAATCGCCAGATCGGTGGTTGAACTGGTCGCGGTCAGATCGCCTTGCGTCGAAACGCTTTGTTCGGTCACCGCATTGACACCCGAGCTTTTGCCCTTGGTGCTCGAAGTCTCGGCAATCAGTGTCGAAAATGCGGTCGACGATTCCTTATAGGCCGTCGTATTCGAATTCGAAATATTCGACGAGGCAACGGTCAGCGCAGTGCTGTTTGCACTGAGACCTGAAACACCGGTACGTAATGCGCCGTTTACACTCATTGCCCTATTCCTTTCCTGACGTCCGTGCAGGAATTTCCCCGCTGCCGGATATTTTTGCCGACCTCTTACGCAGGTGGCACAAAATTACTCCGCTACTTTACTAACATCCGACAAAGCAAATTCAGAAGATCCGATGACCAGCTCGGTTGTCGAGCTGGAGGTATCGACCGCCGTGACCGTACCGCTGTAACTCACCGCAGACGTCACCGCAGTTCCGCTGGAATCCTTGGCGGTAATGGTCAGGGTATAGGTCCCGTCGCTTTCCGTGCTGCCGCTGGTGTCCGTGCCATCCCAGGTGAAGCTGTGCGAACCCGAACTGGTATCGCCCGAGGTGGTGTACACCGTGTCGCCATCGGAATTGGTCACCGTCAGCGTGTTCGAGGCCGCTGTAGAATCCAGCGTGTAATCCCAGGTGCAACTGCTATCCGACAAGGCACCGGCACCACTGGTGACGGTAATGGTCTTACCGATATAGTTGACCGCGCTACTGCTGGCGGCGGTTTGCGTATCGGAGATCAGCGTATCCAGCTTGTCGTTGGTTTCCATCTGAGCTTCGACCATACACATCTGCGAAATCTGCGAGACATATTCCGTCGTATCTGTTGGATCGGTCGGGTCCTGGGTGGTCAGCTCGGTCGTCAGAATACTGAGGAATGTGTCGAAGTTCGACGTGAGCGACGCCAGCGTCGACGACGATGTCGAAGACGAGGATGTCGATGTCGAGGAGGTGGTGGAACTGACGGTCGTCATAATTTTTTCCTTTCGCGCCTCAAACCCTGATATCCAGCCGCACGTCTTCAGACGAAAGGCCGAGATAAGACAGGGACGATACCTCGCCCGTGGTATCGACGGATGCTACGGCCTGCAAAGCCTGTCCGCCGGAATCACGGCCCTTACCATTGCCGTCATCCTGTTGCTGTCCGTCACGTAGCGAAAAATTCAGACCGCCACCGGACAAATCTACACCAGCTTCTTGCAAGGTACGGGCCAGGTTGGCGGCATCTTGCTGTAATAAAGAAAGCGTCTGCGGCCGGTCCGCCATCAGCGTTGCCGAGGTCTGCCCCGACGCATTGACCGACAGCTTGACTTCGACCCGCCCCAGTTCGGGCGGATCAAGCCGGATCGAGAAATGCTTGAAACCTTCAGTGGTCTTGGCCGCAATCGTCAGGCCCAGCATATCCAGATCGGAAACATCAGAACTGGCCGCCGCCGACTGCGTCGTCACCGATATATTAGCCGCGACCAGACCGCCGGTGGCGCTGGTGGGTAACAGATTGCTGGTCAGCGGCATCGCTGCCGCCGCGGTAAGGCTGGGCGGGGTCGTGGTAAAGGCCGATGCCGGGCTGGCAGACGACGCCGTATCCTGCGCTGTTGTGCTGGCAGCATGGCTCTGCCCTGTCGTATCAGAAGCCGCCTGCGACCCCGTTGAACGCAACAGACCGGAGAAGCGGCCCATATCAACCAGATCACCCTCCAGCGTACCAGTACCGGAAGCGCTGGCTGCAGCATCCGTAGTATCCGAAGATAAAGCGCTGCCCGCAGTACCGGCTGCCGGGTTGTTCTGACCGGCCAAATCGCCCGGCAAAGACGCTGGCACATCCGGCCCGCGCGACGACGAACCTATGGCCGAAGCCAGCTCACGGCTGCCGAGTGCGGCCGTGACCGACGCATCGGCTGCGGGCTGGGTGGTCTGCTGCCCCATCATCGCGGTCAGTAACGCGGCGGCCTGCGCATCCGCCACAGCGGTGCTGGCACTGTCCGTGCTGTCCGCCGTACGATCCGTAGACGTCACATCACCTGTCGCATCAGCGGTATCAACCGTGGCGCTGTCATCTGTACTGCTGTCGCTCGCCACCACAGTCGCCACTTGCCCGGCTGACTGCCCGGCAGCCTGCGCCAGCATGGCTTGCAACACAGGGTCTGCCGCCGCCGGATCAGCACCTTGGCAAACGTCTGGACTTTGCGCCGCCTGAATCGATGGATCAGGTGTCACTGCCACCGGAGCCGTAACCGTGTTTTGTGCCAGACCGGCGGCTTGTGCAGCCTGCCCGGCAGCATTCAGTGCACCAGCACTATTCAGCGCGCCAGCACTGTCTGTTGGTGCATCCGCCTGCGCAGCATCCGCGTCGGCAGTTTGCTCCGGCTTATTCTGTTGCGTCCCTGCGGCATCAGCCTTTTCAACCGGTCGCTCCGGTGGCGTTGCCGCGGCGGTCGTATCACTGCTGGACACCGATGCCGTATCGCTGCTGGTGGATGTGGCTGTGTGGTCTGTGGCTTTGGGCGGCGTGGCGTGGCTGTCGCTGCGCACCGATGTGGAAGCCGGGGTATCGGCCGCGGACGCACTGTCACTGCTGGCGGCACGCTGCGCGGCCCAGGCATTACTGTCTGACGAGCGCGTCGTGCCCGAGCGCACCATCTGGCGGGAATCTGTATCTGCGGTGTCGGTCGTCGCGCTCTGCTGCTGCAGCTGGGACGTAAACGCACCATCCAGCACGCTGGCAACGCCGCCGTCAGATCCTGAGAAGGATGACGAACTGCCGATCATGGCCCGGATGGTTGCGACGCTTGCCAAGGAAATGCATTCCCTAAAAAAACACATCAGCACCATAGCAAGGGCTGGACCACAACCGCGGGCAGCACACAAAATAGGCCAAAAGCCCGGCGAAGGCGGTTTATTGGGGTGCACCGCGACGCCGCCGACGCAGCAAGCTTTGCCCACAGCGGCAAAGATTGCCGCCTCAACTTAAGGCTTGCGCGGCAGCTTTTATCCGATTCGTGCCCCACACCCGGTTTACACGCCCCCTTCAGGACCGGCACAGGGCTTGCATCGTGTTGGCCAGGCAGAACGCAACTTAAGGGGAAGCCCCGTGTCCCTAAGCGGAATTTTAGCAGGCGCGACATCCGGCCTTAAGGCCAACAGCACGGCATTAAGCGTTGTTTCGAGCAACGTCAGCAATGTCGACACCACCGGCTATGTAAAGCGTACGACGAATATGAGTACGCTGGAGAGCGCCACCAATGGTGTCATTGGTGTTGATGCTTCCGACATTTCACGCACCGTTTCCAAGTATCTCGATCAGGAAACCTACACCTCGCTGGGTACCTCCTCGCAGTATGATACCGAGAACACCCTATACGATCAGGTGAACGCGATGCTCGGCGAAGTCGGGGATGGCACCTCGCTGGCTTCCGAGCTGTCCGATATCACCTCGGCGCTGTCGACGGTCTCGCAATCTTCGTCCTTAGACTCGAGCACCTCAACGGCGGTCTCGGCCCTGAACACCTTTGCGACCAAGGTCTCCTCGCTCTACACCCAGCTTTCAACATTACGGAATTCTGCTTCCGACGAGGTCTCCACCACGGTGACGTCGATCAATTCACTGGTGCAGCAGATTTCTACTCTCAACACCCAGATTCAAACCCAGACCGCAATGGGCAACGACGCCACCGGGCTGGCCGACCAACGCGACAGCGCCATCCAAAGCCTGGCCAAGCTGGTGGATATCAATACGGTGACGCAGTCGGACGGCTCGGTGAAGATCACCACCACCGATGGCACCTTGCTGGTTGGCAGCTCCTATGCGGTGCTGTCTTATTCCGGCGGCGACAGCAGCAGCGGTTACGACAACATCGATCTGACCTATGCCAACGTCAACACTGGCAAGACCACGGGCGTTGTCGGCACCTTCGATGAACATGTCACCTCTGGCACACTGGCCGGGCTGCTGACCATGCGCGACACCACCATCGGCCAATTACAGACTGAACTGGGCTCGCTGGCCCAGGGTGCTGCCAACGCCTACAATGCAGTGAGCAACCAATACAGCTCCAATCCACCGCCGCAGACCCTGACCGGCCGCCAGACCGGCCTGCCGGAATCAGAAAATCTCAACATCAATGGTCAGACCACAATCGGCGTGACCGATTCTAGTGGCAACCTTGTCTCCAGCACCTCGTTTGATTTTTCCGGCATGTCGATGGACGACATTGTCTCGGCAATCAACGCAGGCCTGGGCAGCGATGCCACAGCAAGTTATCAAAATGGCAAGCTGGTCATTTCAGCAACGGACCCGACCAACGGGGTTGTCATCGACAGCTCGGCAAACACCGGCACGACCGACTTTTCAACCTTCTTCGGCCTTAACGACGTCTTTCAGACCTCGATCCCCAGCCTGTCGACCACCGGCCTGTCCGGCAGCAGTACGCCAAGCCTGGTTGCGTCGGGATCCATAACCATGACGTTAAAAAATTCTTCCGGTGCCATCGTCAAAACCGGCACAGTTACGGTCAATTCCGGAGATTCCATCAGTACCGTGCTGAGCAATCTCACCACGGCAATGGCGAACACCTCGACCGGTGCCAACACCGTCAGCTTCAGCATTGATAGCGATGGCGTGGTGACCACAACCTATGCCGCGGGTTACAGCAGTGACACGCTGACCGTCACGGCCGACAGCACCGAACTGGGCGACTCGGCAACCAGCAGCACGGGCATCAGCCTGACCGAACTTCTCGGCATCGGCGATAACACCACGTCCGCCTATGCCGCACAGTTTGCCACCGCCAGCGGACTGGCCAGCGATACGCTGCCGGTTGAAACCGTGTCGATTGGCACCGTCGGAAAATCTGCAGTAACCAGCGGCGATTCCACCGGGGCTGTGGCGCTCGAAAATGTTGAGACCACTACACTGAGCTTTAAGAAAGCCGGTGGGCTGGCGGCCACCAAGACAACCTTAAGCAACTACGCCAACTCGATTTATCAGGACATCTCGACCCGCAGCACGCAGGCGTCGACGAATTACACCACAGAAAGTGACCGGCTGACCGAAGCGCAGAAGCTGCAATCGGACAGCGAAGGGGTCAACCTCGACGAAGAACTCGCCAACATGGTGATCTATCAGCAGGCCTATAATGCTTCAGCCAAGCTGCTGACCACCTATTCCGACCTTTTCGACACGCTGCTGAATGCAGCTTAAGTAATGTATAGTCAGGAGAAGCCATGAGCGTCGATCGCGTCGCCAATCTTACGCAGGCCAACTATCTTTCCGCCCAGATGATGAAGCGGGAGACCGAGGTCTCGACCCTGTCGGATCAGATTGCCAGTGGCAATGTCTCCACTACCTATGCCGGCTATGGCGATCAGACCCAGGCGATGGAATCGGCCCGCGCCGTGGTCAATCGCACCACCGGCTATCAGACCGGTACCACGCTGGCGCTGACACAGGTCGAATTGCAGGACAGCCAGCTCGAACAGCTGTCTTCTCTGGCGGACGAACTTAAAAGCGCCATTTCGGATGCGGTTTCGACCAACGATGGCTCGTCTTTGTCGACCACCTGCAGCGGCATTTTCGATCAGGCCAAGGCGATCCTCAATTATCAGGATTCCAACGGCAGCTATATCTATAGCGGTGGTAATGACGGCACCGCACCATTCACGGTTTCGACCTTTGCCGATCTGGCCACGCTAAGCTCCTCGACGGCGATCACCGACCCCACCGATGCCAGCTATGTCTTTACCAACGGCTCGGCCACAAAGTCGGTCACAGTGGCCGACAGCCAGACGGTATCCTATGGCATCACCGCTTCGGATATCGGCACCAAACTGATGTCGACGCTGTATGATATTTCCAACTATATCACCAACACCAACGCGGCAGATTTCACCTCGTCGATGGACAATGATGATGTTGACTTTCTGACCACGGAAATCTCGACCGCCAGTACGGCCTATAAGGACATCAATCAGATCTCGGCCGTTAACGGCAACACCTATCAGACACTGGAAACCGCATCCGACACCCAGACGACGATGATCGACCTCTACAAGGGGTTTGTCTCCGGGATTCAGGATGTCGACATGGCCACCGCCTCTACCGATCTGACGAATGCCCAAACGGCGTTACAGGCCACGGTTCTGGTGACCTCGACGCTGAACCAGATCTCGCTGCTGGACTATCTGTCTTAACCAAAACAGTCGGGGAACTGCCTGCACCGGAAGGGCCGCAGGCAGTGTCCCTGTTCATTTTGTGGCATACCAACGGCTTGCCAGTTGCCGCCCTGCGGCCTATAGGGGCGGCCCATGAACACATCGGAAAAACGGCGCATCGTTGTGGCCATGTCCGGGGGGGTTGATTCCTCGGTCACCGCCGCTTTGTTGCAGCGGGCCGGTCACGAAGTGATCGGCGTCACCCTGCAGCTCTACGATCAGGGTAAAGTCACTGCCGGGGCGCGCACCTGCTGCGCCGGGCGTGACATCTATGACGCCCGCACGGTGGCCGACAAACTCGGCATCCCCCATTACGTGCTCGATTACGAAGAGCGCTTCCGTAAAGCGGTGATCGAGGATTTCGCCGATTCCTATCTGGCCGGGCAAACCCCGATCCCCTGTGTACATTGCAATGGCCGGATCAAATTCGGCGACATGCTGCAAAGCGCCCGCGAGCTGGGTGCCGACGCGCTGGCCACCGGCCATTACGTCCGCCTTATCGATGGCCCGAGCGGCCCGGAGCTGCACCAGGCGATCGATCCGGCGCGTGACCAGAGCTATTTTCTGTTCTCGACCCCGCGGGAAGAATTATCCGCGCTGGCCTTTCCGCTTGGCGGCATGCACAAACCCGATGTGCGCAAGCTGGCCGCCGAATGGGGCCTGATCAACGCCAAGAAGCCCGACAGTCAGGACATCTGCTTTGTGCCCGGCGGCAACTATGCCGAGGTGGTTGGCACCTTACGCCCCGCCGCCCGCCGCCCCGGCACCATTGTCGATATGACCGGCAAAGTGTTGGCCCACCATGAAGGCATCATCCATTTCACCGTCGGCCAGCGCAAAGGCCTTGGCATTGCCGGGCAGGAAGAGCCGATCTTCGTGATCCGCATCGACGCGGCCACCAATACCGTCGTGGTTGGCCCGCGCGAGGCCCTCGCCGCCCGCTATATCCAGCTTCGTTCTGTTAACTGGCTGACCGATCCGGCCGAAGCGGCCCGCTGCACGGTCAAGATTCGGTCGATGCGTGCACCGGTACCTGCCACCGTCATCCCGGCCGCCGATGGCACGGCTCAGGTCACGCTGGACACCCCGGAAGAAGCGATTGCACCCGGTCAGGCTTGTGTTTTTTACCGGGACAGCAAGGTTTTGGGCGGCGGCTGGATTGTTGCCGGTCAACAATCGCCTTTCTTGTCTTGACAGGGGGGGCCACCGCCTCTACATGAGCGGCCCGAGGCACGGCAGCGTAGCTCAGTGGTAGAGCAGGGGAATCATAATCCCTTGGTCGGGGGTTCAAATCCCTCCGCTGCTACCAGCCTCTTTTTTCTGAAACCTATATCGTTCACGCCAATGCGTGCCGCGCATGGGCGCTGGTGCCGAAGCCTTTATTGGCCCCGGCCATCGCTCTATTTGACCGCCCTGTAGACCGCCGACATATCAGCGTCAGCCTCGCCCAGAGCCCGCGCCCGGATGAACGCCGCATTGGCCGAGGACGCCTGCGGCAAAGGCTGGCCCACGGAATCGCCCAGCGCAACAGCCAGACGCAGATCTTTCTGCATGTGCCTCAGCGGGAAATTGGCCGGAAATTCCCCTTTGAGCATCATCGGGCCTTTACCGGCAAACATCGGGCAGGCCATCGCACCTTCGGCCAGCACCGTCAGCACATCTTCCCCTTTAAGACCGCTTTTCAGGCCCAGACTTAGGCCCTCGGCCAGCGCAACGGCCATCTCGCCCATCACCATATTGGCCACCAGCTTCATACGGGCCGCCTGCCCCACCGCACCCAGATAGTGGCTGACCTTGCCCATTTTGGCGAAGGCAGGTTCTGCATCGTGGAACAACCCTGCGTCACCCGCGGCCAGAATCACCAGCGTGCCATCCTCGGCGGGTTTCTTGGTGCCCGAGACCGGGGCTTCAACAAAGCGTGCCCCCCTGGCCGCCACCGCCGCCGCAATGCGCTGGGCGGTTTCGGCATCGACGGTCGACATGTCGATATAGTCGTGCCCCGGCCCGACACCAGCCAGCACGCCATCGGGCCCGAAACACACCGCCTCGGCCGCCGCCGGGTCGGACAGCATGGCAATGGTGAAATCACAATCCGCCGCCACGGCTTTAGGGCTTTGCCCAACCTTCGCCCCCAACGCCGCCAGCGCGGTGCATTTGCCGGGTGAGCGGTTCCACACCGTCACGTCAAACCCGGCCTTGACCAGATTGCGTGCCATAGCGCCGCCCATAATGCCCAAACCCAGAAAACCGATCTTAACCACCGCATATCTCCTTCGCCTGTGACGGATACCTGCCTCCACAGACACATTCTCAATCTGGCCCCAAGCATGGGTCAACCGCTTAAGATCATACGATTGCACAAAACCCGCACACAATAATAACGGGTACTTTTGCATAAAACCACCTGCACTGCACCAGCAGCGCACATAAGACGCGGTAAGGATGCTGCACTGGGGGAAACCTAAAATGTACAAGCTATGCACTTTTTAAAAAATCTCTTCCGGCGGGAATATTCCGTCCACATACGAAACGCCACATCCGCAGCCCGCGCATAGCGGCTATGGCGCAGATGGGTCATTGTATTTACCCGACGGCAAATTCATAATTCGCGGCGGCGGTACATTTAAGGGCCGCCGTATTTTTGATGGATGAGGAGTTTTCGGCTTTGTCGACCCTTCCGGTTACGCTCGCGGATGTGCAGGCGGCCGCCGCCGCGCTCAGCGATGCGTTGGAACATACCCCTACGCGTAAATCCCGTACGCTTTCGAATATCGCCGGGTGCGATGTCTGGTTAAAATTCGAAAACATGCAGTTCACCGCTTCGTTCAAGGAACGTGGCGCGCTTAACAAACTCCTCTCTCTTACGGCGGCAGAACGAATGCGCGGCGTCATTGCCATGAGCGCTGGCAACCATGCGCAGGGCGTGGCCTATCATGCCGGGCGGCTGGGCATTCCCGCCACCATCGTCATGCCGGAAACCACACCGTTCGGCAAAATCAAACACACCCAGGATTTCGGCGCCCATGTCGTGCTGGAAGGGTCCGGTCTTGCCGAAGCCACCGCCAAGGCACTGACGCTGGCCAAAGAGCAAAATCTGGTCTTCGTTCACCCCTTCGACGATGCCCATGTCATTGCCGGTCAGGGCACCTTAGCGCTGGAAATGCTGGCCGATGCGCCCGATCTTGATGCGCTGGTTATTCCGGTGGGCGGTGGCGGCATGATTTCCGGCGTGGCCGTAGCCGCCAAGGCGATCAAGCCCGGCATCGAAATCTATGGCGTGCAGACCGAGGCGTTCCCCTCGATGTATGGCGCGATGACCGGCAAGCCACAGACCTATGCCAATCAGACCGTGGCCGAAGGTATTGCCGTGCGCGAACCGGGCAAGCTGACCCAGACCATCGTGCGCGATCTGGTCAAAGAGATCCTGCTGGTTGGCGAAGACGATATCGAACAGGCCATCGCCTCGATGCTGGAAATCGAAAAGACCGTGGTTGAAGGTGCCGGCGCGGCGGGCTTTGCCGCCGTGATGAGCCATCGCGATCTGTTCGCGGGCAAGAAGGTCGGTCTGGTGCTGTCGGGCGGCAATATCGACATGCGCATGCTGTCCAACGTCATCCTGCGCGGGCTATCGCGCGAGGGCCGCATTCAGTCGCTGGTGGTCGAGATTGATGATCGTCCCGGTACGCTGGCGAAGATCTCAACCCTGATTGGCAAGATGGGTGGCAACATTCTGGAGGTGTCGCACAACCGCATGGCGACCGACACCTCGGCCAAACTGGCCGACCTTGGCATCACAGTCGAGGCGCGCGATGCCGCCCACGCCGCCACCATCCGCCAGGCGCTGGAAGATGATGGCTTCAAGCTGAAGGTGTAAGGCACCTGATACCGTAAATACGAAAGCCGGGGCGCGATCCCCGGCTTTTTCGTTAGTGGGCTGATCAGTCGCCTTCGTAGGTGGCCCAGCAATGTGCGGTTTCGTACAGGGTCACGGCGGACAGCTGTGGCAGATGCGCCTTGATTTTGTGCCAGATCCACATCGCAATGATCTCGGCGGTGGGATTTTCCAGCCCCGGCACCTCGTTCAGCAGGTGATGGTCGAGCGTGCCCAGCACGGGGGCAAACGCCGCCTCGATATCGAAGAAATCGACAACAAAGCCCGTGGCCGGATCAACCGGACCAACCAGTTCCAGCGCCACGCGATAGGAATGGCCGTGCAGCCGCTTACAGCGGTGGCTGTCGGGCACATGCGGCAAACGGTGTGCCGCCTCAAAAGTAAAGGTTTGTACGACTTTCATGACCTTAACCGGCGATACAGGCCGGCCCATTTTCAGTTGGGGGCGGCTAATCAGGCCGGCCCAGGGATACCAAAGCGCTTCACCGAAAAGTGGTAACCGGTTTTCGGATATGAAGCGCGCCAACACAATTCCACGCGCTTCACCGAAAAGTGGTAACCGGATTTCGGACAGAAAACACTCCAGCCGGCGGGTAAGTGGCGCACATTACCCGCCCCGTCAAGCCTGTCCCGAATCTGCGGCGTTTACCTTACCGTCTTGAACAAGGCGACCAGTTCAGCCAGTTCCCCGGCGCTGTCGGCCATGGCGCGGCTGGTTGCGGTGCTTTGCGAGGCCATGGCGGCGTTCTGCTGGGTCGTCTTATCCATGGCGCTGACCGCCGCATTCACCTCGCCCAAGGCGCGGGCCTGCTCGTTCTGGGCCAGAGCAATCTCGCTCATCAGCTGGTTGATGCGGCCAATATCCGTGACGATCTGGTTAAGTGCCTTGCCACTGTCGCTGACCAGCTTGACGCCACTGTCGACCTTGGAACTGCTGGTATTGATCAGCCCACGGATTTGTTTCGACGCCTCGCTCGAACGCTGGGCCAGTGCCCGAACCTCCTGCGCCACCACGGCAAAGCCACGTCCGGCTTCCCCGGCCCGCGCCGCTTCAACACCGGCATTAAGGGCCAGAAGATTGGTCTGGAAAGCGATCTCGTCAATCACACCGATAATCTGGGTGATCTCGTTCGACGAAGCGGCAATATCCTGCATGGCTTCGATGGTGCTGCTGGCGATGACATTACCCTGCTCGGCACTTTGCTGGGCACTGGTGGCCGCGGCGGCAGCCTGCCGGGCATTTTCGGCCGATTTGGTCACCGTGGCGGTGATTTCCTCCATCGCGGCGGATGTCTGTTCCAGCGAGGCCGCCTGTTGTTCGGTGCGCAAGGCCATTTCCTGCGCCCCGTCACGCACTTCGCTGGCGCTGCGGGCAATCTGGCTGGCATGGCTGTCGATGTCGCGCAGGGTTTCGGCCAACTGGTCGAGCGCTGCATTAAAATCACTTTGCAGCCCGCGATAGCCATCGGGCAGCTCAGCATCGACACGAATGGTCAGATCCCGTTCCGACATGGCTTTAAGGCCCGAGCCGAAAGATGACACCACCATATCCATCGACCGGCTTTGCGCGGCGTCTTCGGCTTTACGCTGTTCAATGTGCGCGGCATGGCGTTCGGCATTATGGCGGCGGATTTCGTCTTCGCGGTCGTTACGCGCTTTCTCAAACGCACCGATGGCGGCGTTGAAATTCTCCTGCAGGCCGCGATAGGCCGGGGGCAGTTCGCCCTGCAGCCGATAGGACAGATCATTTTCGGCCAATGCCTGCAAACCGGCACCAAAGCTGTCGACCACCAGCGCTTCGTTTTTGCGTTTGGCCTCTTCCTCGGCGATTTTCTGGGCCGCGGCGGCACGCTGCATATCTTCGGCCGCCGTCTTGCGCATAACGTCCTGCTGCTTCATGGCGCGATTAAAGTCGAGGATGACACGGGCCAGCCCGCCAAACTCGTCCTCACGCTCGGCATAGGGGATATCTTCGCTGTAACGGCCCTTCTTGGCATCCTCCATCCGCTCGCCCAGCGGCTTGAAGGGATAGAGCAGACGCCGCAGCGCCAGACTGGCGAGAATGGCGCAGATCACCGCCTGAATGACGCCGGCGATACCGCTGGCGGTCACCGCGTCGATAAAGGTGCGGTTAAAATCCTTTTCCTCGATGCCGACAAACAGTACGCCGACGATCTTGCCCGCCTCGTCTTTCAGCGGCTTATAGGCGGTAACATAGGGCTTGTTCAGGATCGTCGCGGTGCCGACATAGGTTTGCCCACGGCCCAGCACCGCATCATAAACCGGCCCTTTGGCCAGTTTGGTGCCCACGGCACGCGTGCCATCAGCTTTCAGCACATTGGTGGCAACGCGGGTATCGCCCTGAAAAATCGTCGCCACCCCGCCAAAAGCCGAAACCACGGCATCGACCGAGGTCTCGTCCCCATTCAGGGTCAGACTGCCCAGCTTGAGCTTGCCATCTTCAATACCGAAGCTGGCACCACGCGGATTGACGATCAGCTCGGCCGCCCGCAGGTTCTGCCGCATGCGGTCGCCGCCCAGAACGCCCCGAAAATGGTTGAGGATGAAGGCCGTGCAGATCGCGATATTGGCAATAATAAAAATAACGATCAACGCGCTGGCCTTGGCCGAAACCGTACGCAACCCAAACGAAAAACGCATGATTTCCCCTCGATACGCTACGGCGTCTTGGCGACGTCTTATGGTAAACATCACGACCCGATATAAACCATATGTGGTAAACAATCCTATAAAATGATCGGGCCTTGTGTCAGTGTCGTGCAGCACGGGCAAAAAAAAACGCTACGGCGAAAAATGCCGTAGCGTGATCTTTTCTGACAATCCGTCCCAACTCATACGGATGGTAAAAAGGCCTTCAATGGCTGGGTCGGATCGGCCAACGCGTCTGAAGGGACACGCGCCCCGGCAGCAATCAGCTTGCGCGCCATCAGATGATCGGCAGGCAGATTGACGGTCACCGCCGACACCAGCACACCATCGCGCAAGTAATACCAGCCGAATTTACCGCCTGCCGGATCGCCACGCAGGATTTCCTGATCGTCATCGCGCGCCAGCCCGACGATCTGCAATTTCAGATCATACTGATCCGACCAGAACCAGGGCAGTTCGCGATAAGGCTGGCGCTTACCCAGCATAGCGCGGGCGGCGCATTTGGCCTGATCGATGGCGTTCTGCACACTTTCCAGCCGCCGCCAGACGCCGTCATAACCCTGATGCCAGGTGCAGTCGCCCGCCGCCCAGATCGCCGGGTCGGACGTGGTGGCAAATTCGTCCACGACAATGCCGTTCTCGCAGGCCAGGCCCGCCGCCTTGGCCAGTTCGATATTGGCCAGCGCGCCAACACCGACCAGCACAAAGTCCGCCGGATAGAGCACGCCACCGGCGCGCACGGCTTGCAGACGGCCCTCGCCCTCGAAGGCTTCCACCGCCGCCCCGCACACCAGTTTGACACCATGGGCGCGGTGCGCCGCCTCGAAACAGGCCGACACGTTGGAAGATACCGAACGGGCCAGCACGCGGTCCTGAAATTCGATCAGCGTGACATCAAGGCCGTGGCTGGCGGCCACCGCCGCCACTTCCAGCCCGATATAACCACCACCGACGATGACACATTTGCGGCCCGCCACGATCTGGGGCCGCAGGGCATCGACATCGGCGATCGAGCGCAACAGATGCACGCCATCCAGATCGGCACCGGGAACATCCAGCGGACGGGCCCGTGTGCCGGTGGCCAGCAATAGCGCGTCGTAGCCCAGCACCGAACCATCGGCCAGCGTCAGCCGCCGGGCAGCCCGATCAATGGCATAGGCCGCCACACCGGATTTCAGGGTGCAGGCCTGCTCGAAATAGCTGTCGGGTTTCAGAAACAGCCGGGGCCGCTCCATCTTGCCCAGAAG
>JBAVPS010000054.1:0-2961 GCA_049693315.1 Rhizomicrobium sp.
CGTTGGTATCATCCAGGTAAGGCACTTCGACGGTCTTATCGCCCTGGCCCAGACGGGTCATGGCCTTGTCAAGTTCCGCAAAACGCTTGGTCAGACCAATAGTGACCGCAATAATCAACAAGATGGATGGGATCACAAAGAACAATGTCACCAGCAGGGTCATATACATGCTGCTGCGCGCACCATCGACATGCTGGTTTGCCAGGCGAACAAACTCATCACCGGTTGCCTGTGCCAGCGCGGTAAAGGCCTTACTGAACGCCAGCCGATACGACATGAAGTCGATATCTTTTTTATCGGCAGATGTATTGGCGGCAACATCCATGGCTGCCTGTTCCAGATCTGCCGCTGCTTTTTTCAAGGCATCCAGCTTGGGCTTGAGGGCGGCCGTGGTCAGACCGGTTTTGTCATAGCGAAAGATGGAATCGTAATCGCTCATCAGGCTGCTTTTACGTGATTTATAGCGATCAATCGCCATTTTGATGGCCAGGCTGCGGTCAGCACTGGGGGGCAGTTTGACCGCCTGATACATCAGATCAATCGACACCAGCCACAGCGGAAAATCTTTGGTATAAGAAAAACCGACATAGTAACTGTCGGAATTGGGATCGAGCTCGATACCCGAATTGTTGGAAATGCGCACCGTCAGGGGGCCGACCGCCTTGCGCCGCAAAGAATTGTTCGGCGCCTCGATCAGGGTCTTGGCCTCTTTCGCCGTATCAAATTCGGCGTCATAGACCTCGTGCCCCTTCATCAGCGAGTCATTGGCCCTTTGCGTCTGCAGATTTGAGCTTTGGACATAATCCCAGATCATTGCGACATAGGATGCGCCGCGCAGCTCTTTTTGCTGAGCATTAATCGCTTCGTTGCCATTCATAACGCCGATCACGGCAACCGCAAAAGCGAAGATGACAAATAGCGCGCCGACAACGGATAGGCGTAGCCCGATGGATAAACGCTGGTTGATAAAACTAAACATTGCGGCACCCCACAGAGTTGCGCGCACAGATATATGCTTTCCGGTCTTTATAAACTTTGAATGGTAATGGTTATCAAGCTCTTATGAATTTCAAACCGTCTTAACCAACATTTGGACAGCCGAATTAAGCAACGAGACCGGTGGCCAGCTGTGATTTGGCAAATCTAGCCCTTTAAATGCCTGTTTTAACGAGATTTGTCTCACAGGCAGACATCCTCCGTCACGTTTTAGCCGTATCTCTTGGTAAAGATAGCAACCACGCTGGGTAGCGCCCTGGCGTATCCGCACGTGGTTTGACTATGCCGGATCGATTGCTTAAAGCCTGAATCTGATAACCATTACAAAGTGTAACGGGGGCGTTAGTGGTACAGCCGTTCGATCTCACACAAAAAACGCTCAACCGTTCACCGCTTGATGATCCCCGCTTGCTCAGCGGCCCATTTTGGGGCGAATTGCGCATATTTCTGGCGGTGGCCAAGGCCAAATTCTTCAATAAGGCGGCGGAAGAGCTGCATATGAGCCAACCCACAGTGAGCCGTCAGGTTCGCCGGCTGCAGGATCTGATTGGGTCGCAACTGGTTGTCTCGCTACAAAACACCATCAAACTTACCCCGCAAGGCAAAGAGCTGGCCGAAGCACTCATCGCGCTTGATGAAAAGCTGTTTGAAATTTCGCAGGACCTTAAAGCCGAAAGCAAGGAAGCCGAAGGGCTGGTACGTGTCAGCGTCACCGAAGGGCTGGCCGGGTTGTTCATCGCCCCCAAACTGGCCTGCTTCAGCACACGCTACCCCAAGATTCAGCTGCACATCCGCAACCCCAGCAACCTGACGGCCTTTCGTGATAACCTGACCGACATCATGATCAGTTATACGCCCGGCGGCAGTGGCGTCACATCGACACCGCTTGGCTATGTCCACCTGATCCCCCAGGCCAGCCGCAGCTATATCGAGCGTTATGGCATGCCGACGCGCGCCAATCTGGAATCCCATCTGTTCATTGATACGCAATACTACACTGCCAGGACCGAGGTGTGGCAGAGCTGGCACAAGGCGATCGCCCGCGGCGACATCGCCCATTATTGCGATAACTCGTTCGCCTACGGATTATTGGTCAAGTCGGGCATCGGCATCGGATTACTCGGCAGCTATGCGCTATCCGACCCCGCCCTGCTGCCGCTGGAGCTTGGCGTACACGTTACCCTGCCGATACATGTGCTGGCACTGGCCGACCGGCTGCAGGCCAAGCCCGTGCGTCTGGTCTATGACTGGCTGCAGGAAATTTTCAGCCCCGACATACCCTGGTTTGCGCCGCAGCTTACTTTGCACGATCTACCGGTAGATTTGCTAGCAGCAACGACAGAGCGTCTTCTCGCGGGCCCTCACACATCTCGGCATCCGACAGAATAAAGCGGCGAATATCCTCGGAGAAATTCATATACAGATTGCCGATATCCTCGCACAGCTCGGCAAGTTCGGGCAGCACTTTATTGTCGCCGCTGAGCAGCCGCTGGATCGCCAGATTGTGCACCTCGTTGATCTCTTTGAGGTAGTCGAAATAGCGGCGGACCGATTTATCCCGGTCCATGCGCGGCCCACGGGTGTTCGGTGACTCAATTTTTTCCGGATTAATACCTTCGGGCTCAGGGCGCGCACCAACCATCTTTGCTCCATTCATGTTCAGTGTCTTTCTTCGTATTTGGCCGCGTGATCCCAGTCCCCCTCGGTGCGGAACAGCACCGCCGGATCCGTTGCCATGGTGATAGCGTTTTCCGGAACATCCAGATGCTTGATCATTTCGACATGCGGTTCGCCGTGATAGTAGGCCGGGGCTTTACCGGGCACCGGCTCAAAGCCCAGCAGCGTACACCACATCCGGGCATAGGTCGGCGAAGCATGGGTGATGACCTGAGTATAACCTTTGCGCGCAATATGGGCGAAGACAAACGCCGCCGTCATTTTCAGATAGCGCGCACTGCGATAGGC
>JBAVPS010000055.1:0-7111 GCA_049693315.1 Rhizomicrobium sp.
CGGTCGCCGCCAGTCCTGCTAAAGACAGATAATACGCCTTCTCACACTCATACAAAAACCCCTCCGGCTAATAACCGTGAGGGGTTTTTTCGTGTGATAATAAATTTCCCTGCACACACAATCCGTACAAGGTGAGCTGGGGCTAAACTTTATCTTTTGCTCCGGTTTCAACCTGCTTACGGAATGCACCCGGCGTCAGGCCATAGCGTTCTTTGAACTGGCGATGAAAGTGGCTGAGATTGCTGTAGCCGCATAAGAAAGCGATTTGCGTCACACTGTATGCTGCGCCCGACAGAAGCTGCGCGGCTTTTTCGGTGCGGCGCTTGTTGCGATACATCACTATACTGCTGCCGGTGTGGCGCCTGAATTCACGGATCAGCAGGCTGCGCGACATGGCATGGCGGTGCGCGAGCTCGTCTATACTGATGATCGTATCAAGATGGCGATCTATCCAGCGCAGGATGGACGCTATCTTCGCCACATACTTTCCCGATTGCGAATGGTAAGGCAGCTCGACTTTGCTGGCGTGGTAGGAAAGCAGCAATGATACCGCAGCCCAACGTACAGCCTCCTGTTTATCGATTTGGTCGCTGATACCATCGGTGATAGCGCTACAGGCGGCGCGAACCAGCGGGGCACTGCCGTGATCTGCATAGGTCACGCCAGTTTCGCAGATCTGACGCAAGTCATCCGTCAGCCGGGGGGATAAATTCACCGTGGCCTCCTCTGCATTGAGGCAGAGGATCTTCATTTCAATGCTGCCTGCAGTGTCTGGCCGGTAGCTGTGCGGCAGATCTGATGGAATAAGAATTGTCCTGCCGGGGCGAAGTGGAATTTCCCCGTGCGGGCAGAGCAGCACGCCACCTTTGGTCAGGCAATACGCAAATTCGATAATGTTATGGCCGTGACGCGGTGACGGTTGTGAAATTCTGGTGTGTAAGCTCCACAGCATAACCGTATCCAATCGTACATGTGGTGTGCACTATCGTACAGGAAGTGCGTAATCCTTATATGTAAACTGCCATTACTGATTATCCAATCCTATATGGCGATAGATATACATGTACCAGGTGATGGCAAATATGCATGGTTGGGTGGCGATACTGTCCTTTGTCACCACGGTGGCATGGGCGGCGCTGGTCATGCTGGGCACAAATCGCCTGGGCGGCTTGCAACGCTGGCATAAGGTGTTTTTTATCAGCGCTATGGCTACAACCGGGATTGTCGGTATCAGCGGCGTGTTTTTGCTCCAGCCGTGGCTGGTAATGGTATTTCCCTATCTGGGTTTCATGGCGGTGGCGGCCCACGGTTTTGCAGGCAGTTTTGCCAAGCGGGCATTGCTGGCTGGGCGCAGGGGCCGTGCCTCCAGCGCCGCACTGTGTCAGGTTCTGCTGCTTGTCGGCATCGACTATCTGATGTGGACCAAGCCGTTTTAAGCGCCGTGGATGAAGCGCAAGGCAGGCTTAGATGGCAACCGTACCGTCTATGCTTTCAGGCCAGCGCCTTCAGAAACGTATCGCTGTAGGCCTTTGTTGTCAGGCTTTTTAAGCTTTCAAAAAGCCGGTCATAGCGTTTTTTTCGTTTTTCCAGCGGCATGTTCATGGCTTCATGCATGGCTTCGGCGATTTCATCCGGATCGTGCGGGTTGACGATCAGCGCATCTTCGAAATAGCTCGCGGCACCGGCAAATTGCGACAGGATCAGCACGCCGGGATCTTCCGGATTTTGTGCGGCGACATATTCATGGGCAACCAGATTCATACCATCGCGTAAGGGTGTCACCACGCCAATATGTGCCAGCCGGTAAAAACCTGACAGGGTCGAGCGTAAAACGCCCTGGCTCATATAGCGCAGGGGCACCCAGTCGAATGCACCATGGCGGCCATTAATGTCACCGGCCATACGGTTCAGCACCGGGCGCAGGGCTGCGTATTGACTGACCTCCTGTCGTGAGGGGGCGGCGATCTGAAGAAAGCTGACTTTTTGCTTGTGTTCCGGAAAGCGCGTCAGGAAACGGTTAAACGCTTCAAATCGGTCGGGGAGTCCCTTGGAATAATCCAGCCGGTCGACACCAATCATCAGCTGCGAACCATTCAGGCTGTTTTGTAACCGCTGGGCATTGCGCCCCTTGACGTTTTTTTCGGCCATTTTCTGAAAAGCAATGGCGTCAATTCCCACCGGATCGGCCAGTGACTTGACCGTGCGTTGTGTGGTTTGAATGGTACCATCCTCGCGCGCCGGAATGCGCAGGATCTGACGCACGCAGTCGAGAAAATCGCGGTGATGTTGCTCGGTCTGAAAGCCCAATACGTCATAGGTACAGAGGTCTTCCAGCAGGCGCTGGCCTTGCGGTAATGCGCGAAAAACACTGGCTGGCACAAACGGTATGTGCAAATAAAACCCCATCCGTTCGGTAACACCCAATTCACGCAACATAGCAGCCAGCGGCATTAAATGATAATCATGCACCCAGATCTGATCACCGGGTTTAAGCAGCTTAACCAGCGCCTGGGCGAAATATTGATTGACGGCACGATAACCTTCGAGATGTTCGCGCCTAAACTCCATCAAACCTAAACGAAAATGTAGCAGTGGCCATAATGTACCGTTGGCAAAGCCGATATAGAATTTCTGATAATCGCTTTCTGACAGATCCAGCGTGGCATACTGCACGCCATCACGTATCGTTATCTCGGGTTCCGTGCTGCTTTCCGGGGCAGTTTTACCACTCCAGCCGAACCATAAATCATCTGCTTTGATGGCGTCTTTCAGCACCACGGCCAGACCGCCGGCCTGCGGGCCACGGGCATTGGGAACGGGAATCCGGTTCGAAACGATAACGGTACGTGCCATGATTTTACTCCCAAGGTCGACTGAGCTGGTGCGCTGAAAGTGTCAAACCCACCAAGGAATAGGTCTGCGGAAAGTTCCCCCATAATTCGCCGGTGTGCGTATCGATGTCTTCCGATAACAGTCCGGCGGGATTGCGCCGGGCGAGTAGGTTGACGAATAATTCGTGAGCTTCGTCTTTGCGCCCCGCCGCCGCCAGCGCGTTGATGTACCAGAAGGTACAGACCAGAAATGCCGTTTGCGGCAGGCCGAAATCGTCAGCTTCATCGTAACGCAGCAGAAAGCCATCACGCACCAGACGTTTTGAAACGACATCCAGTGTACGGATGAAACGCTCGTCAGTCGCAGGTACGAAGCCCAGTTGCGGCAGCAACAGCACCGACGCATCGACCAGCTTTTCATCCAGTGCGCCGGAAATCCATCCCTCGGATGTGACCGTGCGGTTTAGGATTTCCTGACGTAATGTTTGTTCGGCTTCCTGCCAGTGTGCAGCGTCCTGACTGGCACCCACCTTACGCGCAATCATTTCCAGCCGGTGCAGTGCGGTCCAGCACATTACGGCAGAATGGGTAAAAACGCTGCTGCGGCCGCGAAATTCCCACAAGCCTGCATCAGGTTTAAGCGCACTGTCATGCGCGGCAATTCCCATCGGGCGCAGCCGCCGGTAGAGATCCTGGCCACCAATGGCCGGAATGCGCGTATCCCAGAACAGTTGCGCCGACGATAAGATGACCGAGCCATAGGCATCATTTTGCCGCTGCAGCGCTGCAGCATTACCAACCCGCACCGGCCCCATGCCGCGATAGCCTTTCAATGCCGGAGCCACAACTTCCTCAAGCGACTGGCCCGTGGTGATCGGGTAAAGCGGGCGTAAATCGCCGGCTTCCTCGCGCACCACACTGTCGAGCAGAAAGCGGACATAATTCTCCATCGTGCGTGTGGCGTTGAGTTTATTGAGCGCCGATACCGTGAAATAGGCATCGCGCAGCCAGCAATAGCGGTAATCCCAATTGCGTGGTGTGTCGGGCGCTTCCGGAATCGATGTGGTCAGCGCGGCAACAATGGCACCGGTTTCTTCGTAACTGCACAGTTTCAGCGCTATGGCCGCCCGGATCACTGCATCCTGCCAGTCAAACGGAATGGCCAGTTTACGAACCCAGTCTTCCCAGAAGGCTTTGGTTTCCTGTAGAAAGCGTGCTGAAAGCGTGTTGGGGGATTCCGGAATGCTTTCATCGGTGCTGATGAACAGCGAGATTGGCCGGGTCAGCAGAAACGGTGTTTCGTTGAGAATATAGGACGGCCCGACATTGGATGTCAGCCGCACCACATCCGGGTCTGCGCTATAGCGGATGTGATTGCTGCCCAGACTGATCTGCGGTTTGACACTGCCATAGCCAAAGGTGGGGCGCACCTTAAGCGTAATGCGTGGCTGGCCGCGTACCGGCTCGATCCGCCGTACAATCATCGGCGGGCGGAAGCTGCGGCCAAACTGGCGAAAGCGTGGCGCAAAATCGATGACACGGAATTCTTCGTCCGTGCCGGTTTCAAAGGTTGTTTCCAGTATTGCCGTGTTGCGCAAATATGATTGGCGACAAAAGCGCATCTTGTCGGCCACGACATCCATGAAACCACTGTCAGGTTCTGTGCCGCCAACCAGCGCGTTAAAGATCGGATCGCCATCCAGTCGTGGAAAGCAAAACCAGACATGGCGGGCTTGCCGGTCAATCAGGCTGGCCACCGCACAGTTGCCAATGGGGGCAAGATCAAGCTTGGCCATGTTCAGCCTTTCTGTATTGATCCGATCGTGGCGAGCCAGCGGCGGACATTTTCGGTGCGCCCACCAAAATCCCGCCCGACCTGCAACCCGAAACCACCCAGCCGACTGGCGGCACGCATGCCGTCTTCATCAGTCAGGTCATCACCGACAAAAACCGGCATGCGGCCCATAAAGGGGGGCTGTGTCATGAAGCGTTCCACGGCATAGCCCTTGTTAAGGGCACAGTGGCGCAGCTCCAGTGCCATGCTGGCGGGCAATACTTCAAAACCCGGTGGCGCTTTTTGCAATAAACGCTCGGCCAGCGCGTGGACATTGCGGGCGTGCGCCGGCGCCTGGCGGTAATGCAGCGTCAGGCCGAAGTTTTTTTGTTCAACGATAACCCCGGCCCAGCCCTGGGTGGCGGCACAGGCCGCGTCGTATAACTCTTGCGAAATTTTATAGCTGTCGGGTGGAATGTGCAGGCTGCCATCGCTAAGGCGCAGGATCGCACCATGCTCCCCGGCGCAGGGCAGTATCAGCGCCATCGGGGCCAGCACCGCGTCGATCATCGCAATCGTCCGTCCACTGACCAACGCCAGTGCCCCGTCCAGCGCACCTTGGGCCCCGCGCAGCAGCATGGCGAGTTCCGGCGGTATCACCACGTCGGCCGGGGTGGCCGCCAGATCGATCAGTGTACCGTCAATATCGAGAAACAGCGCCCAATGGGATTGGGGTTGTGGCGGTGTGAGCTCGGTCTGCACAATGTTCGCCAAGGCCATGCAAAACAGTATTCATAGATGCGACATTCCGTCAACCTCTTGCCGCACAGGTTTCGGGTACGTCGGCCCGGTGGTGAAAAGATCCTGGCCGGCACGCAAACACCGCATGGGGTAACCGCTGGCGGTCCGCTGGCATGCGGTGCCGGGATGGCACCATTTGCAGACAGCACCGTGGCCTTTTACAAATTAATTTTCTTCTTTCGGCACCGGTCTTGGTCTGCCACTTTCGTTGATGGCGACATAGATGAACGTCGCATCGGTAACCTTTTCACGGTGATGGGTCAGAAAGCGGTTGGCCCAGGCTTCGATGTGAATGCGCATCGAGGTGGTACCGATATGCTCTATTTCGGTATAGACGCACAGCGTATCGCCCACCTTGACCGGGCGCAGGAAGGTCATGCCTTCCAGTCGTACGGTCGTCGTGCGTCCCCTGGCCCGATCAGACGAGGCAATGCCACCTGCAATATCCATCTGGCTCAACACCCAGCCGCCGAAGATGTCGCCATTGGCGTTGGTATCGGCTGGCATGGCCATAACCCGGACGGTCAGTTGCCCGTGTGGGGTTTCCGAAGTTTTGGCGGGGGGATTGGGCGAGACGGTGGATGGGGAGATGGGCGGCATCGCACTCCTTACATCTTATCTGTGTTTTATCAGTCTACACCATAAAGCTGTGTGTGGCTATCACCTGTTATCGGCCCTCAGGGTATGACCAAACCAAAAACGGCGGACCGCAAAATGGGCGGCCCGCCGTGGGGATGACGTCTGTGGTTAAGCTTTTACAGCGCGTCGTTACCGGTTTCCCCGGTACGCACGCGCATGGCGTCGTTCAGTTCAACAACGAAGATCTTGCCATCACCGATCTTGCCGGTCAGCGCCCCCTGACGGATGGCGGTGATGGTATCGTCGAGCCGGTCGTCGGGCACGGCGATTTCCAGCCGCAGCTTCGGGATGAAGGCGATGGTGTATTCGGCGCCGCGATAGATTTCCTTCTGGCCCTTCTGGCGGCCATAGCCGCGGACCTCAGTCACCGTCATGCCGCTGACGCCGAGGTCGGTCAGGGCATTGCGTACGGAATCGAGCTTGTGGGGCTGAATAATCGCAATGACAAGTTTCATGACGGTTTCCTCTGAATGGAGTAGTTCTGTTGCTTAATGCTCGGCATGATAGCCACTTTCACCATGATACGAAAAGTCCAGCCCGTGAATTTCGGCATCTTCGTCGGCGCGCAGGCCAAATACCCCCGCCAGCTTGACGATGGCGAAGGTCACCACGACTGACCACAGTCCGACAATCACCACAGCCTCGGCCTGCAGCCAGAACTGGCTGAGGGCCGGGCGGGCCATCACGGCATGGCCGCTGCCGATCAGGGCGGCAAAGGGCAACAGCAGGCTGCCCAGCGTGCCACCGACGCCATGCACGCCCAGTACGTCGAGGGCGTCATCGACCTGAAAGCCGCGTTTGACGACCTGTACGGCGACAAAACAGACCAGGCAGCCGACCACGCCCAGCGCCACAGCGCCCAAGGGACCGACATAGCCCGATGCCGGGGTGATGGTGGCCAGACCTGCCACCGTACCGGTCACCGCGCCCACCAGGCTCGGCTTGCCGTATTTGATCCACTCAATCGCCACCCACACGGCGGTGGCGGATGCGGCGGCCAGATGGGTGCTCAGCATGGTCATCCCGGCGTCAGCCCCCGCGGCCAGCGCGCTGCCGGCGTTAAAGC
>JBAVPS010000056.1:0-5123 GCA_049693315.1 Rhizomicrobium sp.
CCCCTATGCACCGCATGCCACACACTCGCCGCAGCAATCCCTGCATGAAGAACGCGAACGACTGGTATCGGCCATGGAAACGGCGGGCTGGGTTCAGGCCAAGGCAGCACGCATTCTGGGCATGACACCGCGCCAGATCGGCTATGCCTTACGCAAGCATGACATTGAACTGAAGAAATTCTGATCTCAGCCAGCCACCGTGCTGAGCACGCCGTCCATGCCACGGATCATCGAGCTGGCGGCCGCCGCAATCTGGCGGCCGATATCGCGCCCGCACGGATTAATCGTGCCAGCCAGCGCTTTACGCAAACGGGGGTGAATTTCGATCAGCGGCATCCCCGCCCGCACCCGCAGGCCATCACGTAAAATTCCCTGCACCACCCCGTCACAGGGGGCGCGCACGGTGGCCCCGCCAGCCTTGCCAATATCAAGATGGCGATAGACCCGCATCCCCGGTTCGATGGCGGTGTACCAGTAACCACTTTGCGGTGCCGTAGTGATGGCTTGTGGTTCGGCTTCAGCCAGCGGCAGGCGCAACGACATATCGCAATTGACGCCGCCAAACCAGCCAGCCCCCACACCAAAGGATAATCCGGCCAGCCAGCGCAGTTCGGGTTTGGGTGCACCATCCTGCATGCGTGCGTCAATCAACAGATCAAACGGCCCCAGCACGATCAGATCCATCAGATCCAGCGGCGTCACCACCACCGCATCCCCGGCCGCCAGAATGCGTTCGATCTCGACCCGGCTGGAACCCTGACGGGCAGCAATGCCGTCCAGCGTGACCGCATCACCGAACAGCGCATCGTAATAGGCATGGCTGCGGCGCAGAACGGCGGTATCGGCATCATGCGATAAAATCACGCTCCAGCCCCGGCTGTGCATCACAGCGGCTATTGCTGAGGCAATTTCCCCGGTTCCCAGCACCAGCGCCAAACCACGAGACGGCCTTACGCTGCCGTAATATGCCCCCGCCTGATCGCCATAGGATTTCATCGCACGACTTTCATTCAACACACGCCCCTCACCTAGCATGGCCCGTGCCAGTTTCTGTGACAGGATTAGGGGATTTTCCGACATTTCACTTAAAGCATTAGAAAATATAGTAAAACACATGTCCATTATACATGTCGTTGTCGCCTATAAAATGAGATGCGAGGGATTCTCAAGGCTTTTGCGTACATTTTCACCCCGCACCGGATGTCTGTTTTGCGACATGGCGCACGGCAGAAGCCCGACATAAACCCGACAGCACCACAACCATCATACCAACAAGCCTGCCGCGCTTGCATTGGCACAGACTTTGCGTTGTTTTATAGCTGTTCGGGCTCATTAACGGTGGTGCGGTCAAGATGGGGCAAAGCGAATACGCCGGTGCGGTCTATCAACGCCTGATGCGTGCCCCCGACTGCAGCGCTGCCGATGGCGGCTTTACGGCCCATGTGCTGGCCTGCATTCTGGCGCTGTCGGCGGGTGACGCCCAGGGTAAGCATTGCGTGCTGGCGGAAACTGCGGGCTTTGACGATTGCACCCTGCTGGCGCAGATTTTCCCGGGCGAGGCGGATTGGTTACGCCAGCAATCGGTTGCCGTTCTGGTGCGCAGCGAAGACGAGCTGTGCCTGATCGATCTGTTGCAGCGCGCCGCCACCGCCCACACACCGCAACAACGACTGCTGGCCACGATGATCGCCCGTCGCGCTCAACGGCCTAACCATCTGTGGCAGGATCTCGGGCTGGCCAATCGTGGCGAGCTGACCAGGCTGATGCAAAGCCATTTTGCCCCACTGGCCCGGCGCAACCGTACCGATATGAAGTGGAAAAAATTCTTCTATCGCACCTTATGCCGCGATGCCGAATACAGCCTGTGTATGGCACCAAGCTGCAGCGAATGTTGCGACTTCGATAAATGCTTCAACGAGGAAGGCGGTGAAAGCCTGCTGGCCCATGTCCGCCGCCGGGCAGATCAGGCCGCATGAGCAAACCAGCTGCAATGAACCCGATTTACCTCGACCATAACGCCACCACGGCCACCGATCCGGCTGTAGTGGCAGCGATGCTGCCGTTCTTTACCGAGAATTTTGCCAACCCCTCCTCTGGCCACCAGCAAGGCAGCGTGGCGGCGGTAGCCCTGCGTCAGGCACGTCGTCATATCCAAAGCTTTATCGGCGCGGCGCGCGAGGAGGAGATTGTCTTCACCTCGGGCGGCAGCGAAGCCGATGCCACCGCCCTGTGGCAGGCCATTGGGCGCGAAGGGCGGGGCGAAATCATCATCTCGGCGGTGGAGCATGCCGCCATTCTGAATGGTGCCCGGCGGCTGGAGCAGATGTTCGGCCTCAAGGTTCACCGCATTGGCGTTGACCGGCAGGGGCGGCTTGACCGCGCCGCATTCACCCGTGCGCTTGGCCCCCGCACCGCGCTGGTGTCGGTCATGTGGGCCAACAATGAAACCGGCACCCTGTTTCCGGTGGCCGAACTGGCCGAAAAAGCCCATGCCGCCGGGGCACTGTTCCACAGCGATGCGGTACAGGCGGCGGGTAAAATCCCCCTGATGCTGCAAGACAGCGGTATCGATATGATCTCGCTGTCGGGGCACAAATTTCACGGACCCAAGGGCATTGGCGTGCTCTATGTCCGCTCCCCCTTACGGCTTGTCCCGCTGATCAGCGGCGGCAAGCAGGAACGCGGGCGGCGCGCCGGAACCGAGAACCTGCCCGCCATTGTCGGTCTGGGCGCAGCGGCAGCGCTGACCGAAACCCGGATGGCGGCAGACACCACCGCGGTCACCGCCTTACGCGACCATTTCGAGGCCGAACTGACAAACCGCATTGCCGGTTGCCATGTGCTGGGTGATCGCGCCAACCGGCTTTACAACACCGCGTCCATCGCGTTTACCGGGGCAGAAAGCGAAGTCATTCTGCACGATCTGGATGCGGCGGGGATTGCCGCATCGGCCGGTTCGGCCTGTTCCAGCGGCATGATGGAGCCATCGCATGTACTGCGCGCCATGGGGCTGCCCTTTGACTGGGCCCAGGGCGTGGTGCGGTTTTCCTTTGGCCGCAGCAACAGCGCCGAAGAGGTTGAGCGGTTGCTGGCGCTGCTGCCCGCCATTGTGGCCCACGCGCGCGATGTTTCACCCTTTACCCCACCCGACACCAGCCCCACGGCACCACGGCTGACGACCGCCGGATAGAATGGACAGACCGGCACATGCAGATCGATCGCGGCCAAAGCACCAATCTTGTCAGTGTGCCGACCGGGCTGCTTGCCAGTGCCGCCTTCAATGCCTTTCCGGTGCCGCTGCATATTTCCTGCGTGCGCGAGACCAACCGCACCCTGTTTACCATGCTCAAAGACAGCGCCACCGCCGAGGATGCCGCCGATCTGTTCCAATCCTACATGGCGGCGGTATTCGACCTCGACGATCAGGATCGCAATGGCCGGGGCCCGGCGCGTTTTCGGGCCTCAAGTTACTTACGTCTGTTGCGCGGCTGGGGCTACGAATCCAATTCACCGGAAGGCGCGGTGCTGAAGGGCTGGGTCGAAAGCCGCTTTGGTCTGTTTCCAACCTATCACAAGGGTCAGATCACCCACCTGCCCTGCGAAGCCTGGATCAGCTACATCGAAGAAAAAATGTCGAGCCGGTTTCATTCCAACGCCATCTCGGCCCAGCTCGATCTGTTGTACGAATTCTGCCAGTGGAGCCTGACACGGTTTCATTCGGTCGGCTGCAAGCACATCACGCTCTATCGCGGCACCAACGATTATCAGGAAAACCTGCTGGTCGAGCGGCTCGACAAACACCGCATCATTGTGCGGCTCAACAATCTGGTCTCGTTCACATCGGATCGCGAGGTGGCGGAAAGCTTTGGCGACATCATCCTGAAAATCGAAGTGCCGGTGGTAAAAATTCTGTTCTTCAATGCGCTGCTGCCGCGCCATCCGTTGCGGGGCGAAGGCGAATATCTGGTCATTGGGGGGGATTATGAAGCCAGTTCGAGCTATTATTAAGCCGCCTCGGATTTTCGCCCCCAAAGATACCAGCCTGATCGAGCGGGCCAGCGGCGCTTATTGGGGCCTTGCCATCGGCGATGCGTTGGGCGCGACCGTCGAATTCATGACCAAGCGCGAAATCGCCCAGCAATATGGTGTGCATGACAAGATTATCGGCGGCGGCTGGCTGCGCTTAAAACCGGGGCAGACCACCGACGACACCGCCATGACGCTGTATCTGGCCCGCGCCATCATCACAAGCGGCGGCTGGAATCTGCAGGCGGTTTGCGACAATTTCGTCGCCTGGATGAAGACCCACCCGGTCGATATCGGTAACACCTGCCGCCGGGGCATTTCCCGCTATATGCGCTATGGCACCATGGACAAACCCTATAACGATGGCGATGCCGGTAATGGCGCGGCCATGCGGCTGTTGCCGGTGGCGCTGTCGACCGTGGGCGATGAAGCCGCACTGGAGATGCGCATTCTGGCGCAGGCCCACATCACCCACAACCACCCGCTATCGGATGCAGCTTGCCTGACGCTGGGGCGCATGCTGCACAGCCTGTTCACCGGCGGCGGGGTCAAGGCGGTGCGGGCCCATGCCAACGCGCTGGTCGCCGAACATAAGGGCTTTAGCTTCACCCCGTTTCACAGCCAGTCGTCGGCCTATATCCTCGACACCATGCAGACGGTGCTGCATTTTTATTTTGCCACAGACAATTTTCGCGACCTGATGACCGAGGTGGTCAATCAGGGCGGTGATGCCGACACCACCGGGGCGATTGCCGGTATGCTGGGCGGGGCAACCTATGGCGTGGATGCAATCCCGGAAGAATGGCGCAGGAGACTGGACCCGGTTATTGCCGCCGAAATCGAGCAACAGGTTCCGGTGTTGTTGGGATTTTCTCAAGAAAACAGCTGATACGTCACGCCGCCAGCATCACCGCCACCGCACGAACAAAACACATATCATCGTTAGGGGTATTGCACCCATTACGATACACCCTGTAAACACCCCCATACGTTTATACATCTTGGGGAATACATAGTGTTGAAAAAACTGTTTGTCTGCGTCGCGGCAATAAGCGCTGCGATCGCACTGGATGGTTGTGCCATCATCGTTTCTGGAC
>JBAVPS010000057.1:0-11391 GCA_049693315.1 Rhizomicrobium sp.
CCCCTGGGTCAAGCGGATCGGCGGTTCGCGGTTGAGCACAATGGCGCGCTTGGCAATATTCTTGGCCATATCACCAATGCGTTCCAGCTCGCCGGCGCATTTGATTGCCGCCAGCGTTTCGCGCAAATCGACCGCCAGCGGCTGACGCAGGGCCAACAGTTTGATCGCCTGATTTTCCGCCTGAACCTGTAACAGGTCTACCCGCCGGTCGCCCGCCACCACCTGTTCGGCCAGCGCCGTGTCGCGTTTGACGATGGCGTCGATGGCATCGGCAAGCTGGGCTTCACATAAGCCGCCCATCTGCGCCACCGTCGACGACAAGGTCTCAAGCTGTTCACTGAACGATTTTACTGTGTGTTCGACCATTTCCTGCCAATCCAATCTCAATTCAACCATACGGCCAACCGAAAGTGAGCGATCACTATCCTGCCAACCATCAAGAGATTGTGACAGTTGTATTACACTTCTATGACAGCCGTTTCGCTCTGTTCGGTATCCGGGGTGCCCTCAGGCTCGGGTGGGCGGCGCAAAACCGGCAAAAAGACGGTAAAAGTACTGCCTTCGCCGACGATACTTTCGATCTGTAATTTCCCGCCGTGGCGGTTGACGATGTGCTTCACAATCGCAAGTCCCAGCCCTGTACCGCCCTTTTCGCGGCTGCGTTTGATGTCGACGCGATAGAATCGCTCGGTCAGGCGGGGAATCGCATCCTGCGGAATACCCTCGCCGTCATCATGAATGGCAATCGCCACCAGCGTCTCGGCCCCACGGCCCGCCCCCGGCGCACGCTTTAAACTGATATCGACCCGCCCGCCCTCACGGCCATATTTTATGGCATTGTGAATCAGGTTCTGGGCCAGTTGCATCAGCTCGTCCCGCTCGCCCGCCACCTCTGGCAAGCCGGGTTCGACATCGACCGACACCGTCATGGCTTCGGCCCGGGCCAAAGGTTCCAGCGCGGCCACCGCATCACGCACCAGCCGTTCAGCCGCCACCCCGCCCTGCGGGGTGACATGCTCGTTCATCTCGATCCGCGACAGGGACAGCAGATCCTCGATCAGGCGGCGCATCCGCGTCGCTTCGACTAACATAATGTCGAGGAATGTATCGCGGGCTTCGACATCATCGCGCGCTGGCCCTTTAAGGGTTTCGATAAAGCCAGTCACCGCAGCCAGCGGTGTGCGCAGCTCGTGGCTGGCATTGGCGACGAAATCGACCCGGGTCTGCTCGGCCCGCTTCAGCGCGGTCAGATCGTGCAGCAACAGCACAATCGCCGACGGATCCAGCCCAACTATGGCGGCATGGGCCTGAAAATACCGCTCCACCGGGACACGGATAGAAAATTCAACCAGTACCGGTTCGCCGGTACGCGCCGTGTGCGCCAGCGCTTCCAACACGCTGGGCATGCGCAGCAGCGCCGAAACATGCTTATGCTCGACCGTGGTGCCGACAATCTCACGCATAGCCCGGTTGGCGAACAGCGCCTTGCCACCCAGATCAACCAGCAGCATGGGATCGGGCAAGCGCTCAAACAGATTGCGCACCAGCGGCGGCAGTTCCGGTTTGGTTGGTTTGATGGTTTCCAGCAAGCGGCCACGGGCACCCCGGCGCAGGGCGGTCCCCGCCGCCAGCGCGGCCAGCCCGGCCAGCCCGCCCCACAGCAAGGCCCACGCACCACACAGCCCCGCCAGCCCCGCGCTGACCACAAGCCCAACGCCCAGGTGAATGAAGCCCTGGGAGGCCTTACTGCGCCATGCGGAATCTGCCTTCATATGCCAACCCTATGTTCATAAATTTTAAAATTCACTCTAATAGGGGCGATATGCGACAGGAAAGCGACGCCATTCGCATTTGTTACGAAGTTTCTGCGGTTTGCTCGAGCAGGCTTTTCAAACCACTACGGGTGAGCTTGCCAGCAGCATTGCGGGGCAGCCCGGATGAAAACACGATCTTTACCGGCACTTTAAAGGCCGCCAGCCGTTCCGCCGCATAGGCTTTCAGCAGCGCACCACTGACAGACGCCCCCTGACGCAGCACCACCACGGCGGCAGGCACCTCGCCCAGATTGGGGTCGGGCAGCGCGAGCAAGGCCGCTTCCCGCACCGCCGGATGGCTGGCAAGCACGGCTTCAACCTCGCCACAGAAGATATTTTCACCGCCGCGAATCAGCATGTCCTTGGTGCGCCCGACAATGGTGCAGAATCCCTCGGCATCGATGCGGGCCAAATCGCCGGTGCGGACCCAGCCATCAACAAAGGTTGCAGCACTTTCCTCTGGCCGCTGCCAATACCCCATAGCGACGTTGGGGCCATAGGCCCACAGCTCGCCCACCCTATCCGCTGGCAGCACATGGCCTGCTGCATCGGTCACCTTGATCGCGCAGGTCGGCGGCGGCAGCCCGCAGGAAGCCGGATGGTCAAGATATTCGCGGCCCGAATGGCCGATGCAGAGCGAGGCGGTTTCGGTCATGCCCCAGCCGCTGCCGGGCACCGCAGGGGCAAAGACCCGGGCAATCTCGCCCGCCAGTGCGGGGGCAAACGGTGCCCCGCCATAGCTGATGAGTTGCAGACAGGAGAGATCGTATGTGTCCCGCGCCGGATGATCGAGCATGGCCCGCGCAATTGCCGGCACACCCCACAGATGACTGACACGCTCGGCTTCGATCAGCGCAAATGCCGCTTCGGTATCCCATTTGGGCATCAGCACCAGCCGAGCCCCGCTGTGCACCGCCGGAATCATCACGGCGCAGGCCCCCATGACATGGAAGAGCGGCACCGTCAGCAGCATACTGCGCTGGGGCAGGCACAGGAAATCGTCATCCGGCAGCGGCCCCCCCTCGCAAAGACGGGTGCGGGCCAGCGTGTAGGCCATCGCCATGATCGTATCAAGCAGGTTGCGCTGGCAGCACAGCACCCCGCGCGGACACGATGCTGTGCCTGAGGTATAAAAGATCGCCGCGTCACTGTCGGGTTCCAGCGGTGGTGGCACCAAAGACTGCTGGGGCAGCGCGCACCAGCGGTCCGCCGAACCGATCACCGCTTCCAGCCGACTGACGCTGGACGGAACCGCAGGCGCCCCACAGACCCAGACATGACCGAGCGGATTTTGTGACGGCAGTCGGGCAAGGCGTTCATCATCAACAATGGCAAAGCGTGCACCACAGTCCGCCAGCGCCGCCGCCAGTTCGGCCTCGGTCCACCAGGCATTCAGCGGTACGACCAGCGCCCCGGTCTGCAAAATAGCGAAAAACGCCACCGGCCATTCGGGCAGATTGCGCATGGCCAGCCCGACGCGCATCCCCGGTGCCACGCCATGGGCTGTAAGATCGACCGCCAGTGCCTGCACGGCACGCAGAAACGCGTCATAGGTGACCCGTGTCTCGCCATAAATCAGAAATTCCCGTGCCCGAAAGCGTTCCGCCCGTGCCAGTAACGCTGGCACCGTGGCAGGGGCGCGTTTCCACACCCGCAAGGCGCGATTACCCCGCAGGACGGTCCCGATCTCAAAACTGGAACCCGGCCGGGTCAGTGCAGCATCCGCCGCCGCCCGTGACCAGATTTTGCCATGCATCATGGCCCGCAGCTATTCCTTAATGGCACAAGGGACATTATCCACGCTTGTTGCCGCTGGGGCAACAGATGCCTGAAATCGTGCACAGGCAACGGCTTAAACGTTGACGGTACCGCCGCTTTCGGCTTTGTAGGCAGCCATCAGACGCAAGGTTTTGGGAACACGCACATCAAACGTGGCTGCCCCCGCAACTGTCGCCGGCAAGAGACGCCAACACGCCACTGAAGCTATACGCGCTTTGGGAAGGCTGGTGCCCTCGTTCGCAGCCGGCTAGCCAGGAGACCTGCCTTGTGTCGTCGTCCAGTTTTCGGCCGGGGTGTGCCGGAGATTAGCGGTTCTATCCGTCGCGGCGACAACGTGTATGAGTCGCTGCCGCGGAACACTCTGATCATCCGAAGGATCAGGCTGAACCGCCACCGGCTCTTGGGATCTATTCCAGGAGAAATTGCATGCCTACATCCCGTTTAACGACACTTCTGCTCGGCACCAGCGCCGCGCTGTTCGCCACGTTTGGCACGGTTATGACCCCGGCATCGGCGCAGGAGGTTGAGACCGTGGTGGTTTCAGCCACCCGCACCACCCAGCCGCTGGCCAAAACCGGCACCACAGTCACGGTCATTGATGCCACCGACCTTGACGCCCGCCAGAGCGTTAGCCTGACCGACGCCTTGAGCGACGTGCCCGGCCTCAGCGTCAACCGCACCGGCGGCGCGGGGCAGACCACCACCGTCTATTTACGCGGTGCCGACAGCGGCCAGACCCTGACGCTGATCGATGGCATCCGCCTTAACGATCCCAGCGACGTGTCGGGCAGTGCCAATTATGGCGACCTGTTCGTCAACAATATCGACCGCATCGAAGTCATGCGCGGTGCCAACTCGACCCTGTATGGCAGCAATGCCATGGCCGGTGTCATCAACATCATCACCAAGCGCGGCGGTGACACCGCCCTGACCGCCAGTGCCGAAGTCGGCACCTTTGATAGCTGGCGCGTCAATGTGGCGGGTAGCGGCACCGTCGGGGCCACCGAATTCGGTGTTGCGGTCAATGATTATGCCACCAAGGGCATTTCAGCTGCGGCTGGCCAGCACGAAGCTGACGGCACCGCCAACCAGTCGCTCAACATCAACACCCGCACCCACCTCAGCGATACGATCAGCGTTGATGTCATCGGCTATTACGATCACGCCCACACCGAATATGACGATGGTTACGACACCAGCTACAATCTGGCTGACTCGGCGACCTATGAAACCCACAGCCTTTACAGCGGCTATGTCGGCGTAAATCAGACCGCGCTGGATGGCATTCTGACCAACCGGCTGGCGCTGATCGCGTCATCGTCCAAGCGCGATTTCTTTGATTCCGCTTATGACAGCATCCACCACAACTATGCCTATGACGGCGGCGCGTTCCGCATTGAATATCAGGGCGTGGCCAAGATCGACGACAGCACGGAGCTGTCCTTCGGGGCTGAAAGCGAAGCAACCTATCTCGATAATGATACCTTCTCGTCTTATGCCGCCACAGACCATATCGCCGGGCACAAACGCACCACGTCTGGCTACGGCCAGTTGCAGAAGACCCTGTTCAACCAGCTGACGCTGACCGTAGGGGCACGCACCGACAATGATGAAGAGTTTGGCAGCCACAGCTCGGTCAAGGTCGCGGCGGCCTGGCAGATTCCGGGGCTGGATGCCACCCTGCATGCCAATTATGGCGACGGCTTCAAATCGCCGACGCTCTATCAGCTCTATTCGGCCTATTCCAACCCGATTGATGCGCTGAAGCCCGAATCCGCCCGTACCTGGGAAGTCGGTGCCGACAAGAGCTTCTTCGATGGCCGTCTGCACACCTCGCTGACCTATTTCTGGCGTCATACCAGCAATCAGATCGACTGGCAGAACTGCTACAGCGCGTCGGATGCCCCCGGCTGCTCGCAGCGGCTGGCGCAGTATGGCTATTACGTCAATATCGACCGCACCAAGGCCAACGGCATTGAAGCGGCGGTGGACACCCATCTGACCGATACGCTGACGCTCTCGGCCAACTACACCTATATGAACGCCACCGACCGCGACACCGGGCTCGATCTGGCCCGCCGTCCGCATTATCTGGCCAACGCCAATCTGCGCTGGCAGGCCACCCAGGACCTTGGGCTGGGCGTGGCGATGAACTATCTCGGCCAGCGCTTCAACACCGCCAGCGAAACCACCAAGCTGGGTGCGAAGGAAAAAGTCGATCTGTTCGCCGATTACAACATCGACGCCCATTGGCAGATTTACGGTCGTATTGAAAACCTGTTCAACGACCGCACCCCGGCGGTCACCAGCTATGCCGTCGAAGGCCTTGGTGCCAGCATCGGCGTGCGCGCGCGGCTGTAACACGCGATAGCCGGTCAGCCCCGCCTGGCGTATACCCCGGGGGCTGATCGGCAAATACTGTGGAATCCGGTCATGGGCGGCACCATTTCAGTGCTGCCCGTCACCAACACCCCATCGGGTGCCATCTGTCCGGCGATTTTCGCCAGCACGTCACAGCGGCACGGCAGATCGAAATACATCAGCACATGCCGGCAAAAAACGATGTCGAGACGACCAAGCCAGTCGAACCCGTCACACAAATTGAAAATGCGAAACGTCACCAGTCCGCGTAAATCCGCATGAACCTGCCAGCCATCCTCGGTCTCATCGAAATACTTTTTTAAATGACGCGGCGTCAGGCCGCGCTCTATTTCCGCCCCACTATACAACCCCGCTGACGCCTGCTCGACCGCCGGGGCCGACAGATCGCTGGCCATCAGTTCGATGTGCCAGCCTGCCGCGATCAGGCCAAGATCGGCCAGCAGCATGGCGATGGAATAGACTTCCTGACCACCGGCACAGGCCGCGCTCCAGATCCGCAAGATCTTATCCGATGCCCGTTTGGCAATCAGGCCGGGCAAGGTCTGATCCCTGAGCGCCCAGAACACCTCGGCATCGCGGAAAAACGCCGTATCGCTGACGACAAAGGCTTCGAGCACCGCCGACGACAAGCCCGGCCCGGCATCAGGCAGATGCAGATCATCGATCAGGGCCGCAAACGAATGAAAGCCAAAGCGTCGTGACACCAGCGCCAGACGATTGCTGACAAATTCCGGCGGCAAGCCATCCAGTCGCAACCCAGTGCGCTGGCGCAACCATTGCGCCAGATAGTCGAAATCGTCGCGGCCCAGACAGCATCCGGTCATGATCAGTTCCCGGACGCGAGCACAGACCCTTTCAGCGCGGCAGTAATGGTTTCGGTGTCAAAGGGTTTGAGCAGATAATCATCCGCGCCGGCCTGAACCGCGTCGGTCAGCAGCGCTGCATCGTTTTCGGTCGACAGCACAATGATGCGGGGTTTACCCGCATCGCCCTGACGGCGCAGAGTGCGCACGAAAGCCGTGGCATTGGCACCGGGCATATTCAGATCGACCAGAACAACATCCGGCATTGCCCGCAGACAGCACGCCATGGCACCGTCACAATCGGATGCCTCCTCCACCGTATAGGTCAGTTTTTCCAGAATCTGACGCGCCACCTGGCGCATCACCCGGCTGTCATCAATAATCAGCCCACGCATTGAACGCCCCCTCATCATACCGGGTACAGATATATTATATCCGCACCACACCCCTTGATGCTTAAACCGCCTGAATTTCAACCTGATCCTGGCCGGGGGTCAATTGCAGTTTTACCCCCAGCACCGTGGCGAGCTTTGCCGTCAAGGCGGGCTGAATCGAGCGGGCTTCATAACTGTTATCCGGGCCGCCGCCGAGCAGCAGACGCGCGGTTTCCTCGGCGATGCGTGCCCCGGTACCGCTTGCCATAATAGTAAAGCCGTAGACCCCGGTCTGACTTGGCGTCTCGATACGAACCAATCCGCCCCGCGGCAGACAATCGGCCGCGATCAGCGCCGCATTCATCACCAGCTTGGCCCAGTCTTTCGGCCAGGATACCGGCGGGGCCTGCCAGTCAAGCCGCAAGCGTCCGCCTTCAAACAAACCGGCGATCAGACTTTGCACATCGTTGAGGTTCAGCTCGCTTCCGGCAGAACCAGCGGCACCAAAGGACAGCCGCATAAACTGCAGCTTCGCCAGCGCCTGCTCGGCGCTGCTGGCAACCAACTTTAAAGCATCTGCCCGTAAAACCGCATCGCGCTCTTCTTCGAGCACTTCGAGCCCATTGACCACAGCCCCTAGCGGCCCAACCAGATCATGGCACACCCGGCTGACGAGTAGCGCGGCGAATTCAAGTTCCGTCATTCTGTTTTTTCCGACTTTCTGTCTGGAAGCGTATCTTTCCTATTGGTTATCATCGTTGCAGCCGGACAAGAAAGGCTTAATGTCAACAAAACGGCCAACCTGATGGGGATAGACATATGAACGAGACATTCCAGGCACACGCAACATCCCCGATTTTGCGCGCACTGGCGGCCATAGCCTATGACGCGGGCGCTATTTTACTTGGTCACTATGCCGAAGGCGTCAAGGTGCGTGAAAAAGCCGACGCATCACCCGTCACCATCGCCGATGAAGAAGCCGAACGCTTCATATTGAAGCGACTGGCGACGCTGGCCCCTGATGTGCCGGTGATTGCCGAGGAGGCCGTTGCCGCAGGTCGTATTCCGAAAATCGGTCGCCGTTTTTTTCTGGTCGACCCGCTGGATGGCACCAAGGAATTCATTAAACGCAACGGCGAATTTACTGTGAACATTGCCGAGATTATCGACGGCAAGCCGGTGCGCGGCGTGGTCTATGCCCCGGCCATCAACAAACTGTATATGGGCGAATTAAGCTGCGGTGCATTCCAGATCATTGCGCAACCCGGTGGCGCACCAAACTTTGCTGAAGCTATGCCTATCGCCGTCAGGCTTCCAGCCAAAGACGGTGTGGTGATGGCCATCAGCCGCTCGCATGCCGATAAAAAATCCGAAGAATATATGGCGGCCTTTAACGTCAAACGCACCGTGGTGGCCGGTTCGTCGCTGAAATTCTGCCTGGTCGCAGCGGGGGAAGCCGACATCTATCCACGCTTCGGGCGCACCTGCGAATGGGACACGGCGGCAGGTCATGCCGTGCTGCTGGCCGCAGGCGGCAGCATGACCACGCCGGAGGGCAAACCTTTTCTTTACGGCAAGACGGACGAGAAATATTTCAATCCGTCCTTCATTGCCCGCGGCCTGGAATAGCCCCTAAGCGCTTTATGGCGCAGGCGATTGCAGCGGGGCGGAACCACTGCGCAGTACCGATTTTTTGGACTGCGCGGTAAAGACCAGCCGCAGCGAAATCAGAGAGCCGATCCCGGCAAGCGCCATCACCCAGCCCATCGGCCACGGCGTGCCATCGGCAAGCAGCCCGACCAGAGCAGACCCCGCGATACCACTGCCATACTGAAAAGCACCGATCAGCGCCGACACTGCCCCGGCTCGTTCCGGGTAATCGGCCAGCGCCCCGGTAATGGCATTGGCAACGATAAAACCTGTGGTGGCGACGAACAAAAACAGCGACACCACCAGCCCCCAGAAACCACCCATACCGGTCAAGCAGACGATCCCGATGATAACGGCGAACAGCGTCGCCATAACTGTGCCGAACGCCAGAATGCGGTCATAGCCATAGCGCATCACCAGACGCGCGTTGATGACGTTGGAAACCATGATGCCGCTGATATTCAGTGCGAACAGAAGACCGAACAGTTGCTCTGGCACGTGATAGTAACTGATGTAGGTAAAGGGCGAGCCCGCGATATAGGCGTAGGACGCGGCATAAAAGAAACCACCGACACCGGCATAGCCCAAAAGACGCGGGCGGCGCAGCAGTTCACCATAGCGCAGCATGGCCCGATAAATCGGTTCGGGATTACGCCGCGTGACCGGCAGCGTTTCCGGTATGGTGTACAAAAGCGCCAGCGTCACCAGCCCGATGGCAACCAACATCCAGAAAATCATATGCCAACCCGACAGGGCGACGATCTGCCCACCCAGCGACGGCCCGACCAGCGGCGCGATGGCCATTACCGTCATCAGAGTCGACAGCATCTGAGCTGCACGCGGCCCCTGATACAGATCCCGCACCATAGCACGAGCCAGCACCACACCGGCGCAGGCCCCAACCGCCTGCACCATGCGCCAGCCGATCATCGCCAGCGCACTACCTGACAGCGCGCAGCCCGCCGAACCGATAACAAACAGCACCAAACCGATGGCCACAATGGTACGGCGGCCATAGCGGTCGCCAATCGGCCCCCAGAACAATTGCCCGATGCTAAAGCCAATCAGATAACTGGAGATTGTCAGCTCGATCATGCCGGGGGCGGCGTGCAGGCTGCGGCTCATCGCGGGCATGGCTGGCAGATAGAAATCGGTCGAAATTGACGCAAAACCCATCAACATACTGAGTATGGCCAGAACCCACCGACCTGCGATGACCGGGGTGGGAGACTTCGCAAAAGACGACATGAACGCTACGGCTCCGGCTACGGCCCGCCCACGGACGATACTGTGGGGTTGGCGTAGGTTAGACGAGTGTCTAGCGTTTATGGGCTGCCCGCATTAGACGGCAAAAAGCGCATGGACTTATGAACTGCGCTCATTAGTGAAGATACAAAAAAGCCCTCAGACTGGCATGACCAGCATGAGGGCTTTAGGGCTTTTAAGACGGATCAGGCCGCGTCCCGCTTCAACGCCGCATCGATCATGTCAGCCGTAGCAGCACAACCGAACAGCGCCGCGAAGGAACCAAAGCGTGGTCCCTGCGACTGGCCGAACAGCACCTCGTACAGCGCCTTGAACCAGTCGCGTAAGGGGTCAAACCCGGCAGTTTTGCCAACCTCGTAGACCGCGTTCTGTACGGTCTCGCCATTACGCTCGTCCCCCAGCGCACGCAGCGCCGTGGCCAGCTCGGCCAGCGCGGCCCGCTCCATGTCGGTCGGGGCACGGTACTGCTTGGTCGGTTTGACGAAGTCCTCGTAATATTTGATGGCAAAGCCGACCAGCTTGTCGAGACCGGAGTTCTTTTCCGGCGTGGCATCGGGGGCATACGCCTTGATGAAGCCCCACAGGATTTCGCGCGAGCTGGCGTTCGAAGCACTGACCAAATTCAGCAGCAGCGCAAAGCTGACCGGATAGCTTTCGTCCGGCACCTTACCGTGATGAATGTGCCAGACCGGATTTTCGAGATGCTTTTCAGCCTCAGCCGTGGCCCGCAGCTGGTCGGCAAAGGCAATGTAATCGTCCACCGCCTTGGGGATGACATCGAAATAGAGCCGCTTGGCCACCTTGGGCTTCTGGTACATGAACAGGGCCAGACTTTCCTCGGTGCCATAGGTCAGCCATTCTTCGACCGACAGACCATTGCCTTTGGACTTGGAAATTTTCTGACCGCCCTCGTCGAGGAACATTTCATAGTTGAAGCCCTCAGGCGGCTTGCCACCCAGCGCCCGAACGATCTTCGACGACAGCTCGACTGAGCTTATCAAATCCTTGCCAGCCATTTCATAGTCGATGCCCATGGCGTACCAGCGCATCGCCCAGTCGGCTTTCCACTGCAGCTTGACGTGGCCACCGGTGACCGGCAACTCGATCTTCTCGCCTTCATCCTCGAACACGATGGTGCCGCGCTTTGCATCCCATTCCAGCAGCGGAACCTGCAGCACCACACCCGTTTTGGGCGAAACCGGCAGGAAGGGCGAATAGGTCGCACGACGCTCCGGCCCCAGGGTCGGCAGCACGATATCGCGCACTTCTTCATAATGCTCCAGCACCGCCATCAGGGCCTTGTCGAACAGGCAGGTCTTATAG
>JBAVPS010000058.1:0-21220 GCA_049693315.1 Rhizomicrobium sp.
GTGGGTGGCGCTTAAGAATTCATACTCGAACCCGAAACGGTCGAGGAACGCCTTGAGCTGGGCGTTGTTATGCGCCCCGAAACTGTCATGGGTGCCGAACGGATCGGGGATCGCGGTCAGCGATTTGCCCAGATGCGCCGTCAGCATGTCCTTGTTGGGAACATTCTCCGGCACTTTGCGCAAGCCATCCATATCGTCGGAGAAGGCCAGCAAACGGGTCTTAACGCCGCTCATTGCCTCGAACGCCCGACGCACCCAGGAGGTCCGGGCGACTTCGCCGAATGTACCAATATGGGGCAACCCAGAGGGGCCATAGCCGGTCTCGAACAGAATCTCCGACTTGCCCGGATACTTTTCGAGACGCTTTATCAGCTTGCGCGCCTCTTCAAAGGGCCACGCACGGGCATTAAGGGCTTGATTTTGGGAGATTTGTTCGCAACTCATTATCATAGACGACAGCGGCCTTTATTTGGAAGGGCGCGAAGGCTAGGCTTTCGGGGGGTATGCCGTCAATGTCCGATCCGATGATCGACACCGTGGAAAACACCGCACCAGTTGCCGCAGTTCCGCCGGCAAAGGGAATTGGTGTGGCTGCATCGCTGCTCTGTCTGATTTATGCCGCTTTTGCCGCCCTGATCGGCCGGATCAATGGCCTGGGCGGGCCGGGGTTATGGCTGCCGCTCGCCCTGTTGATCGCGGCATCACTGGCCGATGCCGGGCTGGGCTATTTTCAGCTTTCCCCCATCAAACGCCGCCGGGTCCGTTGGCTCAGGCTGACCTTGGTCGCGCTGGCCGGTGGGGCCTGGGGCATGGGGGCCTGGTTCTGGTATGTCCCCGGGGCGATCGCCAGCCAGATCATGCTGACGGTGGTGATCTGTGCGGCGGTCAGCGCCGAAAGCCTGTTGCACGCCGAGGACCTGCCCGCCACGCTGGCTTTGAGTATTCCGGCGCTCATTCCGCTGCTCGCCCGCATGGTCACCGGCAACAGCACAGCCCATTTACTGATTGCCGCGCTGATTTGCGGCATCATTCTGACACTGGCGATGGCCCGGATGACCGGGGCGCGCCTGCTGGCCGAAAGCCGGGCCGAAACCAAAGCCGCCCGCCAGCGGCTTGCCGCCGCCGAGGAAAAGGCAGCCACCGCCAGCGCCGACTGTATCGCCGCCGAGGACGCAGCCGCCGAACAGGCCCGACAGAGCAAGCGCGTTGTCGCGGGCATCAGCCACGAATTACGGACCCCCTTCAACGCCCTGTTGGGCATGGCCCAGTTGCTCGACCGTGCCGAGCTGCCCCAGCCCCAGCGCGATCAGGCCCGGATTATTCTGGAGGCCGGGCGCAGTTTTCAAAGCCTGCTTGACGATATCGCCGTACTGGCCGAGGACCATAGCGGTATTGATACCTTGAGTGAATGTGATCCGGTTTCAGTGACCCGTTCGGTGGCCCGCCTGCTGCAGCCGATGGCGTGGGAAAAGCACCTGCATCTGACCACCATAATCGGAACCGAGCTGCCACGCATTGGTTTGGGCCCCCACGCCCTGCGTCAGGCCCTGCTTAAACTGGTCGGTAACGCGCTGGAATTCACCCCCGCTGGCAGCATCGAAATCCGGGTGGAAGCTGCTGCACGCACCGGGCACCCCCTGGTGCGCTTTACCGTCAGCGATACTGGTCTGGGCGTGCCGCCCGAAATTGCGCCAGAGCTGTTCAGGAATGCGCTTGAACACGGTGCCGATTACGCCCGCCACAACGGTCGCAGCGGCAGCCCCGGTCTGGGTGTCGCCAAAAACATCATCGAGGCCGTGGGTGGTGAGATCGGTTATGAAAGCAGTCTGGGCGAAGGTTCGGTCTTCTGGTTTACCATCCCAGCGCTATCGGCCAGCGCCACCGACATTGCCCCACTGGTCGACATCGCCCCACCCTGCGGGCTGAAACTGCTGATCTGCCTGATCGATCCGCTTCAGGCCAAAACCTTAAGCGGCATGCTGCATCCCGGCAATCAGCTCGAAATTGCGGCCAATCCGGCGATTTTTACCACCCGCGCCACACGCGAGCGTTTCGATGCCATCATCACGACCGTCGAATTCGGCGATGTGCTGGCAGCCGCGCCGGGTGAAAAGTCGCCCATTCTGATGCTGAAAAGCATGGGGCAACCCGCCCCGGCAGCGGGGCCCTATCTGGCCTGGCCCTGCCCGCCCACCGCCCTGTACCAGGCACTGCTGATGCTGCTGGCGAGCCAAACGACCGTAGCCCCCGCCCCCCCAAAGGCCGAAGCCGTACTGCTGATCGATAACGACGCCATCAACGAACTGGAGAAATCGGTCGGGGAAGCCACGCTGGTCGAGATTCTGCGTTCCTATCTCGAAAACACCGACAAGATCTGCAGCGCACTGGAAGATGCCGCCGGTCACGAACAGTGGGAAGATGTCGGCCGGCTGGCCCGCGACATTGCTGGCAGTGCCAGCGGACTGGGCCTTAATGCGCTGACCGCCAGCGCGCGGGCCTTCAACGCTGCCGTGCGGGCCCAGGCCAGCGATGGCGCATTGCAGAACCATGCCTTGAAGATTCTGGCCGACAACCGTGCCACGCGGAACGCCCTGCTTAATCTCTACCCCGAGCTGGACAAGGCGGCCTGAACACCCATCCCGCCCCCCTTTCAACAAGCCCATATCCAAAACCGGCTTTGCTGCGCTAAAGATCGGGCCAGAGGTATGCTTTGATGCAAGACAGCGCGCGCAAGACCGTTCCGGCCCTGGTGCCGGTGGCCCGTGGCGCCCTTCTGTGTGACAGGGACGGCACTATCCGCCCTTTAAACCCGGCAGATGCCCGCGCCGCCTTTGTTTCCGGCGCAGTGCTGGTGGCCGGGGCGGCCTTTGTGGCCGGTCGGCTGAAAATTCAAAGTGCCCGCCCGCCCTTTGATCTGTTGGAACTGTTCGCCTTTGTCCACCCCGCCACCCCTTGCGTGCCGAGCGCGGGCGGTGTTGCCGCCGCATTGGGCTTGCCCCATCCGGTGCAGGACGAAGAAAAAGCTATCAGCTTGTGGCGCGCCGCCCGCCGCCTGTTCGAGGATATCGCGGCGGCCCCGGGCGATGACAAGGCCCATATGCGGGCGCTGGCGATGTCGCTGGCCAAAGTGTGGCGCTGGGCCCCGATGGTATTGGCCACCTTGGGTGAGCCGGAGAAAAAGCAAAGCACGCTGGCCGGATTCGAGGTCTGGAAGACGCTGGAGGAATGGGAAGACGAAGCCCTGCCCGGTAAGCCCGGCTCCAAACCGGTCGAAGCTGAAGAAGCCCGCGCCCGCCTGCAAGCCCTGGTCGGGGCCCAAGGCGAGGCCCGACCGGAACAGGTTGCCTTTTGTACCGCAGCCACCAATGCCTTTGCCCCACGTGCGCGCGCCGGGGCGCCCAACATCGCCCTGATCGAGGCAGGTACCGGCACCGGCAAAACACTGGGCTATCTTGCCCCGGCCAGCCTGTGGGCCGAAAAGAACGGGCCGGGCCTGTGGATATCCACCTACACCCGCAATCTGCAACGCCAGATCCTGCAGGAGATCGGGCGGCTTTATCCCGATCCGGCGATCCGGCGACAGAAGGCTGTGGTACGCAAGGGGCGTGAGAACTATCTCTGCCTGCTCAATTTTGAAGAAGCGTTACGCCGTACCGTACTGACCGGCGGCCCGGCACAGGTGGCGCTGGCGCTGATCGCCCGCTGGGTCCGCGCCACCGAAGATGGCGACATATCGGGCGCAGGGTTCCCGGCCTTTCTTGCCACCAGTTTTCCGTTACGCGAGGTCTCGGACCGGCGTGGCGAATGTATCTATGCCGGTTGCGCCCATTACCGGCGCTGCTTCATTGAGAAGGTGGTGCGCCGGGCCCGCAGCGCCGACATCGTGGTGGCCAACCACGCACTGGTCATCGCCCGCAATGTGCAGGACGGCCCGGCAACCGGCGAAGAAGGTGGCGAACGCGCGGTGCGCTTTGTCTTCGATGAAGGCCATCACCTGTTCGATGCGGCGGACAGCGGTTTCTCAGCCGCCTTAAGCGGTTTCGAGATGATGGAGCTGCGCCGCTGGCTGCGCGGCCCCGAAGGTCGGGGCAGCCGTGCCCGTGGTCTGGCGGAACGCTTAAAGGATTACGTCACCGACGATACGACGGCGCGCGAAATCCTCGACGAGGCGGTGTCAGCGGCCCACGCACTGGCCGGGGATGGCTTTTTGCAACATCTGGGCACCCCACGCGGGGCGGGCGAAGCCTTTCTGGCCGAGATCTATCAGCAGGTTCGCGCCCAGAGCAGCGAGCATGACGGTTATTATTCGCTGGAATGTGAACCGCTGCCCGCCGCCAGCAGCCTGATCGGTGCGGCAGAAGAATTACAGGAAGCGCTCAAACACATCGCCGTGCCGCTGAACCGGCTGGCGCGGCTCTTACGGACCAAACTGGATGACGAGGCAGGTACGCTGGAGCCGTCGGCCCGCCTGCGCATCGAATCCCATGCCCGTGGATTGGAGCGGCGCGCCCGCCAGATCCTGCCAGCCTGGATCGCCATGCTGGAAAGCCTGACCAGCGGCGAAGTGATCGAGGATTTCGCTGACTGGTTCGAGATTGTGCGCGAGGATGGTCGCGATCTGGATGTCGGTATGCAGCGCCGCTGGGTCGATCCCAGCAAGCCCTTTGCCGAGGAAGTGCTGTCTTCTGCCCATGGTGTGCTGATCACCTCGGCCACTTTACGCGACGAGGTCAGCCAGCAGGCAGAAAGCGCCGACTGGCAATCGGCCGAGCAGCGCACCGGGGCACACCATCTGCCGGTACCGCCGGGGCGGTTTTCGTTTGGATCGCCCTTTTCCTATGCCCGCCAGTCGCGCATCTTCGTGGTGCGCGATGTTGGTCGCCGCGATATTGACGCGCTGTCGGCAGCGTTTCGTGAATTGTTCCTGGCGGCAGGCGGCGGGGCACTGGGCCTGTTCACCGCCGTGCGCACGCTGAAGGGGGTCGAGACCCGCCTGCGCGAGCCACTGGCCAGTGCAGGACTTACGCTTTACGCCCAGCATATCGACCGGCTTGACACTGGCGCACTGGTCGATTTGTTCCGGTCAGAAGAAAATGCCTGTCTGTTGGGCACCGACGCCTTACGCGATGGTGTCGATGTGCCGGGGCGCTCGCTGCGGCTGGTGGTGTTCGACAAGGTGCCCTGGCCCAAGCCGACCATCCTGCACAAGGCCCGCCGGGCCAAATTTGGCCGCAGCTATGATGACCTCATCACCCGGCTCCGGCTGAAGCAGGCTTTCGGGCGCCTGATCCGCAGCGGCACCGACAAGGGCTGTTTCGTCATTCTGGAAGGGGCGACGCCATCCCGGCTGTTGGCCGCCCTGCCGCCCGACGCCCCGGTGCTGCGCTGCGGGCTGGCCGAAGCGGTTAGCGAAATCCGCGCCTTTCTGGCCGAAACCCCGGCGCTCAACAGCGCAGGGGATGGTTCCGCAAATGAGATGACCTTACCCGCCGCACCGGCTATAACCCCACCATGACCCAGCCTATGATGAGCCAGACCGTGAGCGATACCGGTGAAACCGATACTTTTGGCCGCCATTCTACTGGCATTCTGCCCGGCCATATCCTGAAGCGCCTGATTGAAACGGGCCGCGAGATCTTTGCCGATGAAGCGGTAGCCGAACACCAGATACAACCGGCCAGTCTGGATCTGCGTCTGGGACAAAAGGCCTATCGTGTGCGCGCCAGCTTTTTGCCCGGAGCCAAGGCCACGGTGGCCGAAAAGCTTGCCGAAGTCACCATGCACGAGTTTGACATCAGCGACGGAGCGGTGCTGGAAACCGGCTGTGTCTATATCGTGCCGTTGCAGGAACGGGTCGAATTCTCCAAGCGCATCTCGGGCATGGCCAACCCCAAAAGCTCGACCGGGCGCATCGACGTCTTCACCCGCCTGATCACCGACCACGCTCAGGGCTTCGACCGCATCGAAGAAGGCTATCACGGCCCGCTTTATGCCGAGATTTCGCCGCGCACCTTCCCTGTGGTGGTGCGCAAAGGCTCGCGCCTTAATCAGTTGCGGGTGCGTCATGGCTCGCCCAGCTTTACTGACACCCAGCTCAAGCGTCTGCACGAACAAAGCCCGCTGGTTAGCGGCGAGGCCGATATCGAAGGCGGTCTGGGCCTCAGCATTGACCTGAAAGGCGACGCGGCGCGCCCTGCGCAGGGCTTAGGCAACATCGTCGGCTGGCGCGCCAAACGCCATACCGGGCTGATCGATGTCGACCGCACCAACATTCTGGATCCCTATGAGTATTGGGACCCTATTGCCCGGCCCGCCAAGGGCACGCTGATCCTCGACCCGGACGAGTTCTATATTCTGGTTTCACGCGAAGCGGTGGCGATCCCGCCGGATTTCGCCGCCGAAATGGTGCCGTTCAATCCGCTGGTCGGGGAGTTCCGGGTCCATTACGCTGGCTTCTTCGATCCCGGTTTCGGTTATGAGCCAAACGGCGCACCATCCGCCCATGCGGTACTGGAAGTGCGCTCGCGCGAGGTGCCGTTCATCCTCGAGCATGGTCAGACCATTGGCCGCCTGATATTTGAACGGCTGACCGATCCGCCGCCCGAAGTTTATGGCACGTCGATCGCCTCGAACTATCAGCGCCAGGGGCTGAAGCTGTCCAAGCATTTCAAAGCGCTTTAAAGACAGCCATTCCTAAAAACATTCAAAGCCGCTGCGGCCAGCCCACTGCCCATAAATGAGACATGTCTGATGGAATAAAGGCAGGCATCCTGTCCCGTTTTAAGGTTATCGGGCGAAATCTGTTGCTGGAATCCCACGTCCGGTCTGAAATACATAAAAGGTGGCAACATGACTGTTGCATGTATGCCAGTGGATCGGGCTATTTTGATACATACGGTGCCTGGCTTGCGAGGGGAACTTGGGGTTTGGTCCGTATGTAAGGGGGCAGTATGAGGCGGCTACGGCGCGGCAACGCGCCGGCCGCCTCAGTTTTTTCTGACCGCATCTTTTCTATCAACAGATATGGGCTTACCGTCACCCGGCAAAACCGTTTGTGCTACGTTAAAGCCTGCCAATGCTGAAAAGGCTGAGCCTAATCGTTGCGGTAATAACGATGACGACAACCAACGCCGAGGCGATGCGCCTCAACAGCCCGACACTGCATAACGGGCAGACCATTCCGATGGTCCATGTCTATAACGGCTATGGCTACAGCGACCAGAACCTGTCGCCCGAACTGTTCTGGACCGGCGCGCCGATTACCACCAAAAGCTTCGCCCTGACAGTTTTTGACCCCGATGCCCCGCGCGATGGTGGCTGGTGGCACTGGCTGGTAATTAACATTCCCGCCGGACAATCTTTTCTGCCGCAAGGGGCTAAACCCGGCCATGGCCTGCCCAGCGCAGCGCTGCAGATCCGCAATGATTTCGATATTTTTGATTATGGCGGCCCGGCCCCGCCCGCGGGACCGGTGCATCACTATATTTTCACACTCGATGCGCTGAAGGTGGCGCAGCTGGAGGTCGCCCCCAGCACCCGACCGGAACAGGTCAAGGCACTGATCGAGGCACAAACCATCTCCAAAACCACCCTGACCGGACTGTTCGGGCACCAACGGGGTTAGTGCCGACGCTTCTTCTTCACCACCTTGCGGACCGTGACGGCTTTGACCGGACGTTCTGCACGGGCAGGGCCAGCCGCACTGTCGGCAACACGAATGCCCGCCGGGCCATTGGGCACAGCCAACGCACCAGTGCGGCGCAAATGATGACCGTCGAAAGCGAAGACCTCGATTTCCTTATCTGCCATGCATTGCAGCAGCAGCTGACGATGATCGGCGCTCCAGGCAGTCCCTTCACAGAAGCGCCCGACCGGGGCAAAAGCGACCTGTTTCAGGCCTAACCCGTCACGCTGGAAAATTTGTAAGATGCCACCATCATGGGCCCCCAGTTCGCCACGGGCGAAGTTGGAGCCGTTAAGCGAGCTGACCGCGATGAATTTGCCATCGCCCGACACCGCCAGACCTTCCGGCGACGGCGCCACGCTTTGGGTATCGACCACCCGCACCGGCACCGAATTCATGTTGATCAGGCTAATCGAATCATTGTCGTGGCCCCCGATGCCGATATTGGCCACCACGGCGTAATCGCCCTTGCCGCTCATCTCGATGGCATAGGGGCGAAGGCCCGCATAAATCGCATAGCCGGTGTCGGTGACCTTAGCCCCGTCAATGGCCAGTACCGAAATGCGCGAATCCCCATCACGGGTTAACAGCGCCCTGCTGCCATCCGGAGTGAAGACCGCCAGCGCGGGGCTGGAATCTTCCTCTAAAAACACCTTGCCCATGGCGCTAAGCCGCCCACCGGCAATGGTGAAAACCGATACCGTGGATTCAACCCGGTTGGCGACCAGCGCCAGCGTGCCTGCCCGGTTGATCGACACCCCCGACGCCCCCGGCCCAGCCTGAACCGTTTGCACCACCGAGAGCGTTTTGAGATCGACCACTGAAACCGTGTCGTTCGGCACCGTCTTGCTCGGATCAGCCGGGTCCAATTTGGTCGCCGCCGTCACCAGAGCATAGCTTTCGTCCGGCGCAATCGCCACGCTTTGCGGCGGACCAACTACCGAAGTCGGCACCTGCACCTCGCCAATCAGCTGGGGCAGCTTGCCACCCAGCCGATAGACCGTAACGCTGTCGGGCAGCGGTGCAAGCGGCACCACCGTCTGACCGTTCTCCGACAAAACCGCCTTGCCGTCATTGGCGGAAACCGCCACCTGCGCCAGCGCGGTCCCAGTCAGCGCACACCCTGCGAGAAACGCCGCAAGAAGCCGCCGCGCCATCAGATCAGCCCCGACAATGGGCTGGAGGGATCGGCATAGGTCTTTTTCGGCATCCGCCCGGCCAGATAAGCCAGACGGCCCGCCTGAACCGCATGTTTCATCGCTTCGGCCATCAGGACCGGATCTTTGGCTTCGGCAATGGCGGTGTTCATCAGCACACCGTCGCAGCCCAGTTCCATGGCAATGGCCGCATCAGACGCCGTACCGACACCGGCATCGACAATCACCGGCACCTTGGCATCCTCGATAATCATGCGGATGCCGACCGGATTCTGCACACCGAGGCCAGAGCCGATCGGCGCGGCAAGCGGCATGATCGCACACGCGCCCAGCTCTTCCAGCCGCTTGGCCATCAAGGGGTCATCTGAGCAGTAGACCATGACCTGAAACCCGTCATTGATCAGAAGTTCGGTCGCCCGAAGTGTTTCTATCATATTGGGATATAAGGTCTTTTTGCTGCCGAGGACTTCGAGCTTGACCAGCGACCAGCCACCGCCCTCACGCGCCAGACGCAAAGTACGGATGGCATCTTCCGCCGTGAAGCAGCCCGCCGTATTGGGCAGATAGGTGTATTCTTTGGGGTCAATGAAATCGACCAGCTTTTCCTTGTCGGGATCAGTGAGATTGACCCGGCGGATCGCCACCGTGACCATTTCGGCACCGCTGGCTTTAAGCGCCGCCGCATTGAGGGCATAAGAGGAATATTTCCCGGTGCCTATAATCAGGCGAGACGCGAATGTACGCCCGGCAATCACCAGCGGTTTATCCTCAACCATTACCCACCTCCGATAAAATGAACGATCTCGATCCTGTCGCCGGCTGACAGCAGGGTTTGCCCGTACGCGGTCCGCGGCACGATTTCGAGGTTGCACTCGATCGCGACCTTGGCCGCGGGCAGGTTGAGGCTTTGCAACAGGTCAGCCACGCTCATCGGGCCATCCAGTTGTTTTTCCTCACCATTTATAATTACCGCGATCGGCATTGCGTAAACCCCACGACAGGATATTTGCCTTGTCTTAATGGCTCGGATAAAGCTTTACCAGCAGACATTTTCGCCGGCCCTGCCGATATCCGCTGAGGGATACGTCGGGGGAAACGTCACGGGGACTTAAAAAAATGGCCAAAAAATCCACCACGGTTTCGTCCGCACGCCTGCCGATTTTCGTGCTCAATGGCCCCAACCTTAACCTGTTGGGCCTGCGTGAACCGGAGATTTATGGCCACGCCACGCTGGCGGACATCGAAAAGCAGCTGACCGCGCGGGCCAAAACCCACGATCTGGCGGTTATCTGCCGCCAATCCAATCATGAGGGCGATCTGGTAGACTGGATTCAGGAAGCACGCACCGCTTCGTGCGGGGTGATCTTGAATGCCGGGGCCTACACCCATACGTCAGTAGCGATCCATGACGCCCTGCGCGCACTGGACAAGCCGGTGATCGAGGTGCATTTGTCCAACCCGCATGCCCGTGAACAGTTCCGGCATTTGTCCTATATCAGTCTGGTTGCGAGCGGCGTTATCGCCGGTTTCGGCGCCAACAGTTACGTTCTGGCTGTCGATGCCCTCGCCAGCCTTGTCGCAGGCCCAAAGAAAAACGAAAAAGTATAAAAGACATGAAAAATTCCGGTGAACAGAAGTCGCAAGGCTGGATCGACACCTCCGTCATTCAGGAGCTGGCTAAGGTACTGAACGAGACCGGCCTTACCGAGGTCGAGATCGAACAGGGTGGTGCCCGCGTGCGGGTTGCCCGCCAGATAACCGGCAATTTTGTTGCCGCCCCCCAGATGGCCCCGGCTGGCCCCGCCGTAGCGGCGGCCCCGGCAGCTGCTGCCCCTGCCGCCCCCAAGGGTCCGGCAGAAGGCGCCGTTCCCTCGCCGATGGTCGGCACGGTCTATGTCTGCCCCGAACCCGGCAAGCCGCCCTTCATCAAGGTTGGCGACACGGTCAAGGAAGGCGACACACTGCTGATCGTTGAGGCCATGAAGACGATGAACCCGATTGCCGCACCACGTTCGGGCACCATTACGGAAATCTGCGTGCGCGACGCCGAGCCGGTTGAGTTTGGCCAAACCCTGGTTGTGATTGCCTGATGTTCGACAAAATCCTCATCGCCAACCGCGGCGAAATCGCGCTGCGCATCATCCGGGCCTGCCGGGAGATGGGCATTGCCACCGTGGCGGTGCATTCCACCGCTGATGCCGAGGCCATGCATGTCCGTTTGGCCGACGAGAGCGTGTGCATTGGTCCGCCGACCGCGACCCAGTCCTATCTCAACATTCCGGCGATCATCTCGGCGTGCGAGATCACCGGGGCTCAGGCGATCCATCCCGGTTATGGCTTCATGTCGGAAAGCGCCCGCTTTGCCGACATCGTGCGCGAACATAACCTGACCTTTATCGGCCCGACGCCCGAACAGATCCGCCTGATGGGCGACAAGATCGCGGCCAAGGCGGCGGTCAAGGCGGCGGGAATTCCCACCGTGCCCGGTTCTGATGGCGCGGTCGAAAGTGACGATGTCGCCCGGCGCGTGGCCGAGGAAATCGGCTATCCGATCCTGATCAAGGCGTCGGCCGGTGGCGGCGGGCGCGGCATGAAGCTGGCATTCAAGCCGGAAGATCTGCCGCTGGCCCTGTCGACGGCGCGCACCGAAGCCAAGACCTCGTTCGGCTATGACGCGGTCTATATGGAAAAATACCTGCAGAAGCCCCGCCATATCGAGGTGCAGGTGCTGGCCGACAATTTCGGCAACGTCATCCATTTGGGCGAACGCGACTGCTCGCTGCAGCGGCGTAACCAGAAGCTGATGGAAGAAGCCGGCAGCCCGGCGCTCAACGATTCCCAGCGTTACGAGATTGGCGAGATCGTCACCAGCGCGCTTAAGAAAATCGGCTATTCCGGCGCTGGCACGATCGAGTTCCTCTATGAGGATGGCAAGTTCTACTTCATCGAGATGAACACCCGTCTGCAGGTCGAACATCCGGTGAGCGAGGCTTTGTCGGGCATCGATATCGTGCGCGAACAGATCCGCATTGCCGCCGGTCTGCCGCTGGAGCAGAAGCAGGAAGACATCCAGCTTCATGGCCACGCCATCGAATGCCGCATCAATGCCGAAAACCCGTTCACCTTCCTGCCCTCGCCGGGCAAGATCACCCAGTTCCATGCCCCGGGTGGCCTTGGGGTGCGCTTCGATTCGGCGATCTATGACGGCTATAAGATCCCGCCTTATTACGACAGCCTGATCGGCAAGCTGATCGTGTTCGGCAAGACGCGCTATGAATGCCTGATGCGGATGCGCCGCGCGCTGGACGAACTGGTCATCGGCGGTATCGAAACCACCGTTCCGCTGTTCCAGCAGCTGATGCGCGAAACCGACATCATCGACGGCACCTACAACATCCACTGGCTGGAAAAGTATCTGGCCGAAAACCGCCACAAGCCGGAAGACACGTCGGGGAAATAATCCCCGGCGTGCGCCGTGTCAGCCGCCATCCTAAAAGACGTTGCAAGGACGTTGAACGATGAAAAAACGCACCGGAGTGCTGGTCTTCTTCGCAACCGCGCTGATTGGCATTCTGGTGATGTGGCTGGCATCGGCCCTCAGGCCGCGCCGTAAAGCCCTGCCGCCGGGCACGCTGGCCGATTATGTGCTGATCGAAAAGCGCAGCCACCGCCTGACCCTGTTCTTCAAGCACCGCCGCCTGAAAGCCTATCGCGTGGCGCTGGGCCGCGGCGGTCTTGGCCCCAAGCTGAAGCGGGGCGATGCCAGAACGCCGGAAGGCCTCTATCGCGTCGAAAAGCACATCAGCAAAAAGAAATACCGCCATTCGCTGAAACTCGATTTCCCGTCCGAGCAGGATGTGGCGATGGCCAAGCGCCGTGGTGCCCGCATGGGCGGCGATGTCCTGATCCATGGCCTGCGTAACGGTCTGGGCTGGGTCGGCCACTGGCACCGCGCGGTGAGCTGGACCAACGGCTCGGTCGGGCTGACCAATGACGAGATGGACGAGCTGTATCACGTCATCCCCGACGGCACCCCGGTCGAAATCCGGGCTTAAACGCCCCCCGCCACCGGCCCTGAGGCCGGGCTTATCCAAAGAAACCGGGGCTGTTTTTTTGAGGCGCAGCTGCGCCGCTATCCCAATATTGGATAGGCTGGGGCGCACATTTTCCACGCCCCCAACCCGAAGCAACATTGCGCCATGTAAGCCCTCAGCAAAGACAAAGATCTTGCCGGATCGCGAAATAGTATTTCACAAATCACCACCCAAAATCCCCAAAACCGGGGCAAACAGATGGAAAACCGCCCCCGGCCCCGTCATTGGCGCTTTTGAGATCCTTGCCGATGCTTACTGTCGTTCCCCTTCTGTCATTCCCGACAGCGAACGGACGGCACGCCCGTTCGCGGGAAGGCAAACCCGGTGGTTCGGGCTGGGAGGGGGTGTCAGAACGCGCACGTGCATATTTTCGCGGGAGTGATCGGCCTTACGACCTAGATCCCCTTGCCTCGGTCTCGCGGCGGCTCGACCTCGCCGGGGATGACAGTGGGGCTGGATCACCCTTTTTCCGATAACCCGTGCGCAGCATAGCACAACCGGAAAGCGCGAAGCGCAATAGGATCTGACAGGCCGATACTGTTGCGGCAAACCACGCACGTTGACCGGCTCATCCTTCGTCACTCTGGCAGGCTCATCCTTCGACGGGCTCAGGATGAGGGGAATTTTTTTGAGATGGAAGATGTCCGGGGGCGCGGGGGCATGCCCCCGCAAAGTTATTTTGTGACTGCGAACAGCAGCACCAGCCCCTACAGCACCCGGCGGGCTTTGAAGGCGGCCGACAGGGTGCCTTCGTCGAGGTAATCCAGCTCGCCGCCGACCGGCACGCCATGGGCAAGGCGTGTGACCCTGACCCCGGTGGGCTCTAACGCATCGATGAGATAATGCGCGGTGGTCTGACCTTCGACGGTGGCGTTCATGGCGAGGATGATTTCATCAAGCCCGGCGGCGCGTGCGATCAGCGGGCCGATATTGAGCTTTTCCGGGGTGATGCCATCGAGCGCCGACAGCGCCCCGCCCAGCACATGATAGCGGCCCTTGAAGACCGCGGCCCGCTCCAGCGCCCAGAGATCGGCGACATCTTCGACCACGCACAGAATGCGCAGGTCACGGCGCGGATCGCTGCACACCGCGCAGGGCGACACCGTATCGAGATTACCGCAGGTTTCGCAGGGCTTGATGGCGGCATCGGCATCGACCAGCGCCTGGGCCAAAGGCTGCATCAGGGCTTCGCGTTTTTTGAGCAGCGTCAGGGCGGCGCGCCGGGCCGAGCGGGGGCCGAACCCCGGCAGCTTGGCGAGAAGCTGAATCAGCCGCTCGATTTCCGGGCCGATGGACGCCATTACTCGTCGTCTTTTTCAGCCGGGGTTGGGGCCTCTTCGGCCACAATGTCCCGCACGGCCTGAATTTCGGCACCGGGGAAACGGTCCATCACCGCGCGCACCATGGGTTCCTGCAACACGCGTTCGTGGCGGGCGGCTTTGGCGGCCAGCTTCTGTTCGCGCAGGGTTGGCGCGCCACCGGCACGGGCGACCGAAACCACCCAGCGCAGACCGGTCCAGGCGTCGAGCTTGGATTTGAGATCGCCTGCCAGCGTCGCGGGCGCGCGTTCAGAGGGGCGGAATTCGAGCCGCCCGGTTTCGAGCGAGATCAGATGAATACAGGTTTCGATATTGATCTTGAGCACCGGGGCGCTGTTGGCCGCCGCCAGTGCCGCCAGATCTTCCAGCGTGTGATATTTGCCCCCGGCCGCCGGTGCGGCAACAGGGGCCTGTACCATAGGGGCCTGCATCATGGGTGACTGCATCGGTTCGGACAACGCCATTGCCGCCGATCCGTAGCCGCCCGCCACCGCATGCAGATGGGCCCGTGGCGCACCGGATGGGGCCGATGCGGCAGGCCCCGCAGATCCGATAGCGGTGGAGCCACCAGATGACGGCCCACCAGCCGATACACCAGACTGTCCGCCCGCGGACGATCCTGCCGGACTGCCCGCACCATCCAGAACATCGCGCACCAGCTTGCCCGCGGGGGGCAGATCGGCGGCAAAGCTTAAGCGGATCAGCACCATTTCACAGGCATCGAGGGGGCGGGTGGCATCGCGCACCTCGATCAACCCCTTGAGCAGCATCGACCAGATCCGGGTCAGTGTCGGCACCGATAATTTCGCGGCCATTTCCGCTGCCCGCGCCGCTTCGGCCGAGCCGCCGTCAAAGAAACCAATCGCCGTGGGGGCAAGCTTCAGCCGGGTGAGGAAATGGGTGGCTTCCAGAAGATCCTGCACCACCGCCATCGGATCGGCACCGCGATCATAGAGGCTGGAAAGCAGCAACAGCGCATCCTGAATCCGGCCGCCCAGCACATACTCGAACAGATCGAGCACCTGACCACGGTCGGCCAGCCCCAGCATCTGACGCACCATCTCGGTATCGATGGCGCCTTCACTGTGGGCGATGGCCTGATCGAGCAGCGAAAGACTGTCACGCACCGAACCTTCGGCGGCCCGCGCCACCAGATTCAGCGCGCCGTCTTCGATGGCGACATGCTCCTGATCGGCGATCGCGCGCAGATGCGTGGCCATTTCCGCGGTCTCGACCCGGCGTAAGTCAAAACGCTGGCAGCGCGACAGCACGGTGACCGGCACTTTGCGGATTTCGGTGGTGGCGAAGATGAACTTCACATGCGGCGGCGGCTCTTCCAGCGTCTTTAAAAGACCGTTGAAGGCCTGCTTCGACAGCATGTGCACTTCGTCGATGATATAGACCTTGTAGCGCGCCGAGGCCGGGGCATAGCGCACGCCCTCGATAATCTCGCGCACATCGTCGATGCCGGTGCGGGAGGCCGCGTCCATCTCCTGCACATCAACATGACGTGATTCGGCAATCGCCCGGCAGGGTTCGCACACGCCGCAGGGGTGAATATTGGGTTTGTCGGCTTTGCCATCAGGGCCGATACAGTTCAGCGCCCGGGCGATGATGCGCGCTGTGGTGGTTTTGCCCACCCCGCGCACGCCGGTCAGCATGAAAGCATGGGCAATGCGGCCCGAAGCAAAGGCGTTGCTTAAGGTGCGGACCAGAATTTCCTGGCCGATCAGACCGGTGAAATCAGAGGGACGGTATTTGCGGGCGAGAACCTGATAAACGCCCTTCTGCGGATTGGGCATGTCATCGCCAATCAACGAAGGTGTCTGGTTTTCATCCATATGGTAAAACCCGCGCCCTTTTGGATTAGGTGGGAGCCGGCGACAACCCGTTCCGACATCGCTACGGCTGCTTCCTTCCGGACCTGACCGGGTTTGCGAGCGGCTCGTCCGCCACCGACTCCCACGGGCGGTATAGGCGAAGACGAATAAAAACGCCAGATGGGAAATGGCCCCAAAAACACGCCCCGAAACACGCCCCAAAACACACCACAGCCCCCACCCGCCGCCGCGGTGGTAATCTCTCCTGAACCATGGCCTGCAAAGCCAGTGAATACGCGGGAAAAGTCTCTGGAACACCCCCGATAAACACGCTATTGCAGAAGGCATGATCCCCTATACTGGTAACCCGCTCGACCGAAAAAGCGATAAACGTCAGGACCCGGCCTGGGTCGCGGCGCAACGTAATCACCCCGACAGCCTGTTTCTGCCTATGCGCGAAGGGACCATCCTGTTCGCGCCGGACGGTACAGACAATGGCCTCAAACCGGCCTTTCTGCCCGTCAGCGATTACCCGGCCCTGAAGGACGGAAGCATCCTTCTCGGCATGGACGCAGAGCGCGCCCTGTTCGCCAAGGAACTTCCCACCGACGCGACGCCGGGGCAAAACAGTCATCAGAGCGAGCTGCACAAGGGTGCCCCCTTTTCCAGCACCACCGACAAAGCCCATGCGGCCGGCCCCGACCTGCCCGGCCAGTTTGTCGATTTGCGCCGGGCGGCACCGTTCCTGAACGCCGCCGATCTGGCGATTGCCGCCGAGGCCAAGGCGCTTAGCGAATGGCACCGGCGCAACCAGTTCTGTGGCAGCTGCGGCCACGCCACGGTCATCGGCATGGGCGGCCATCAGCGCCATTGCCCCCATTGCGGTGCGGATATTTTCCCGCGCATCGACCCGGCGGTGATTGTGCTGGTCACCCATAAGGACCGCTGCCTGCTGGCGCGCAATGCCAAATGGGAAGAAGGCCGGTTTTCGACGCTGGCCGGCTTTGTCGAAGCCGGTGAAGGCATCGAGGAAACCGTCCGCCGCGAAATCATGGAAGAGGTCGGCGTCAAAGTGACCGGGGTGCGCTATTTTGCCAGCCAGCCCTGGCCCTATCCGGCGGCGCTGATGCTGGGATTTTTTGCCGACTGCGAAAATACCGATATTCATACCGACCCGGCAGAGATCGCCGAAGCCTGTTGGTTTACCCGCGAGGAAGCCCGCGCCCTTCTGGAAGGCACCCACCCCAGCCGCCATGGCCCGATGACCACCGCCATCGCCTATCGGCTGATCCACCAGTGGGCTTATAATTAAACACCCCGGTTAACCGGCTTATTAACCAGCAGCTTATCAAATCAGCCACCTTATCAAATCGACACGGGCAATGATTAATATTGCCCGGTGCCGCCTATTAACATTCGATAAAATTTGAAGGACTTTGTACTGCTATAATTTAGGGGCGGGGCGATAAGAACTACTACCTATTGACGATTCATCCTAAAAGTAGGCATTTTAGCCTTAACAATCGGATAATCATTACTTTCTATCGTAAGGCCATTCTGGTGCGGGGCAATTAATATGTTTGGCTTTGTTAACCGACGACTATCGATTGGATCGCGGCTTGCCCTGGTCGCTATCCTGATGATCGTCACCACGGCGCTGGGCCTGATTATCCCCTTACAGCGCGGTATGGACCGACTGCAAGCCACCAAAGCCGAGATCGCCGGTCAGCACTATATCGGTGCCATCTGGCAAACCTTAATGACCGGCAACACCGATGCCACGCGCGATTTTACCGCCCTTAACAGCGCGCTGGGCACCGATGCGCAGTACAATGAATTTGCCGCCGCCACCACGCTGCCGGCGCGCGAAGTGGCGGTTAACAAACTGATCCGCGATGTGGCCGCAGCTTCCGGCCTGATGCAGGACCCGGGCAGCAGCAGCTTTCACGTTGCCGAGGCCCTGACCCGCCGCCTGCCCGCGCTGGTGGCCGAGGTTGATGCGCTGACCGCCGCGATTGCCGCGCCCGCTTCCGAAGAACGTAAGATTCGGATCGGCGAAGCCCTCGCCAAGCTGGAAGTCGACAGCGACAGAACCAAAGCCGCCTATGACGCCGCGCTCAGCGCCGACGAAACCGGCACGCTGGCGGCCAGTTTACGCGAACCCGCCGATGCCATCACCACCAGTGTGGATAAGCTGATTGCCGCCGCCCGTGGCTCCTTTGAGGCGCCCAGCCCGGATTACGATCAGGCAAGGACCGATTTTGCAGCCGCACTGACCGGCAGCTGGAACGCCAGCTTTACCACGCTGCAAAGCCAGCTTGAGGCCCGCGTCACAGCCATCTGGCATGTCACCTTTGTCGATATGGGCTGGGTGGCGGGGCTGGCGACCCTTACGCTGCTTCTGGTCTGGATGATTGCGGTGGGCTTAAAGCGCCGTATGCGCAAGCTCAATCAGGCCAGCAAAAAGCTCAGCCGCGGCGAGATGACCGGCGAAATTCCGTACAAGGAAGATCGCAACGAAACCGGCAGGCTTGCGGGTACGCTGGAACTGATCCGCAAGGAAATGCTGCGCCGCGAGGCCGAGGCCGCCAAGCGGGCCGCCGATCAGACCGCCGCCGAAAAGGCCGCGCGCGCCGCCGCCGAATCCGCCCAGCACACTGCCGAACAGATGGTGGTCAACAGCTTTGGCGCCGGGCTTAAAGCTCTGGTCGCCGAAGACCTTGCCTTCCGGCTGAAGGTCGATATGCCCGCCGCCTATCGCGAGCTGCAAAGCCAGTTCAACGCCGCCATCGCGGACCTCGAAACCAGCCGCATCGCCCGCGAGGCCGAAGCGCGGAGCCGCGACGCCGACCGTGACGCCGCCACGGCCGAGGAAATTGCCGCGCGCGAGACCATCCGCCAGCGCGACATTGAAATCGCCACCTATGTCTTTGGTGAAGGCATCACGGCCCTGGCGGAACGGAATCTGTCGTTCCGGCTCAATTACGAACTGCCCGACTATTTCGAAGCGATCCAGACCGGCTTCAATGCCGCCATTGCCGAGCTTGAGGCCGCGATGGGCGATATTGACCAGCGCAGCAGCGATATTTCCAACCACGCCACCGACATTACCCAGGCCGCCCGCGATATGGCCGAGCGCACCGCCCAGCAGGCCGCCGCGCTGGAAGAAGCCACCGCCGCGATCACCGAGGTGTCGGCATCGGTGCACAAATCCGCCGAAAGCGCCCGCGAGGCCAATGCCACCGCGCTAAAGGCGCAGAGCAACGCCCGGCGCGGCAACGAAGTCGCCAAAAGCACCATCGCCGCGATGGAAACCATCGCCGCTTCGTCAAGCGAGATTACCCAGATCATCGGGGTGATTGACGAGATCGCCTTCCAGACCAATCTGCTGGCACTGAACGCCGGGGTCGAGGCTGCGCGTGCCGGTGATGCCGGTCGCGGTTTTGCCGTGGTGGCGCAGGAAGTGCGCGCGCTGGCGGGCCGCTCCTCGACCGCGGCCAAACAGATCCGCGCCCTGATCTCGACCAGCGAGCAGCAGGTCGTCAGCGGCGTCAAGCTGGTGCAGGAAAGTGGTGATGCCCTCGACAAGATCGTCGCCGATATCGGCACCATCTGTACACTGATGGAGCAGCTGGCCACCGCGCAGGCCGAACAGGCCCGGGCGCTGGGCGAGGTCGATGCCACCATGATGCAGATGGACAAGGGCACACAGGCCAACACCGCAATGGCGCAGGAAAGCCATGCCGCATCCGAAGCGCTGGCGACCTTCGCCAGTGATCTGGCCCGGGTGGTGGCACAGTTCAGTCTGGCCAATGCCGGGCGCCGACGCGCCGCGTAAAGACCCGCATTTACAATAAAAAAGCCGCCCGTTTTGGCGGCTTTTTTATGTCGCTCAGGTGGTTTCAGATTCCTTTGGCCGCTTCGGCATAGCGCAGGCCCAGCATCAGCCCGCGCAGTTCGGCCAGGCCCCGCATCCGCCCGATGGCGGCATAACCCGGCGTGATGTTGGCCGCCTTGGCAAGATCATCCATCATGGTGTGGCCATGATCGGGGCGGAAGGGCAACCGCCAGTCGGCCCGGCCTTCCGCACGGCGCCGGTCCATCTCGTCAAACAGCGTGCGCACCACCGCAGGCATATCGACCGAGCCGGCCAGATGATCGGCTTCATAGAAGGAACCATCTTCCAGCCGCTGGGTGCTGCGCAAATGCACGGCGTGAATGCGGGGACCAAACTGTTTGGCCATCGCCACCAGATCATTCTTCGGGTTGGAACTGAACGAGCCCGTGCACAGGCACAAACCATTGGCCGGACTGTCGACCATTTTAAAAACCTTTTCGACATGATCGGCAGTCGACACGATGCGCGGCAAACCCAGCACCGGAAAGGACGGATCATCGGCATGGACCGCCAGCCGCACACCATATTTTTCGCAGGTCGGCACCACCGCTTCCAGAAACCGTGCGTAATGCGCCCGCAATTTTTCTTCGTCGATATTTTTATACTTGGCCAGCATGGCGCGGATATCATCAAGGTTCAGCCCCATTTTGCAGCCGGGGAAAACATCGATGATGTTTTTGATGAAGGCGTCGCGCTGGCCTTCGTTCAGACCATCCCACCAGATTTTGGCCCGCATGCGCAGGGCTTCGCTGTAATCGGCTTCAGCACCGGGGCGCTTTAAGGCATAGATCTCGAACGCCGCAAACTGAGCCGGATCAAAGCGTAAGGCCTCCGAACCATCGGGCAGACGATAGCGCATGTCGGTACGGATCCAGTCGAGCACCGGCATGAAATTATAGATGACAAGGTGAATGCCTTCTTCCGCCAGATGGCGGATGGTCTGGGCGTAATTGGCAAACAGGGTTTTAAGATCGCCGCTGCCGGTACGGATATCTTCATGCACCGGCACGGATTCCACCGCGTTCCATTTGAGCCCCGCCGCTTCGACCACCGCCTTGCGTTCGGCAATAGCCTCGCGCGGCCACAGATCGCCATAGGGAATCTGATGCAGCGAGGTGAACACCGCGCTGGCCCCGGTCTGACGGATATAAGACAGCGGCACCGTGTCGGCCGGACCGTACCAGCGGAAAGATTCTTCCATCATGTTATCGACATGGTTCACGTTCATACCCGGACCCTCCTTGGGAG
>JBAVPS010000059.1:0-2259 GCA_049693315.1 Rhizomicrobium sp.
GCAGCGGTCACCAGATCCCACAAATTATTATCTACCGTGGCGTGCTGCCCTTTGGCCAGGTCATGGTCGACCTCTATTTTATGCTGGCCGCGCTGTTCATTCTGGTGCGCTATGTTGCCGGCGATTACAACCGGCGCCAGCTGTTCTGGGACGGGGCACGCCAAACCACCATCGGCATTATCATTGCCAGCCTGCCCTGCTTTATTATCCGCTACTTCTCGCAGGCGAGCTACTCGCTGATGCCCGACGCCTTAAGCTGGGCCTTTGCGCTGTTTGCCATCCCGCTTTACCGCCATGGTGCCCGCTACCTTTTGGGCAAGGCCGATATCTGGCAGATGCCGACCGCCCTGATCGGCAATGGTGACAAGGCGTTCGACGTCTGCGCCATGTTCCGCAAATCGCTTTCGCTCGGCTTTGAGGTTCGCTATCACGTCTCGCCGGAAGAAAATGCGGTCAAAAACATCCCCGGCATCATCCGCATCAGATTGCGCAATCCGGCCAACATTGTTCGCCGCTTAAGCCAGGCCGGCTGCCTGCAGGCCATTGTCATTGCCGATCAGCTGCAGGACGAAGAAATCCGTCTGCTGATTGAATGGCTGATGGCCGCCGGGATCGAGGTCGCGGTGGTGCCGCAGATCCGCCGCGTGCCGATGCTGGGCATGACGGTCAATTATTTCTTCGGCAGTGACATTATCCTGATGCATGTGCGCGACAACATCGCCCGCCTGCCCAGCCGGGTGATCAAACGGCTGATGGATTTCGTCGGCTCGCTGACCCTGCTGGTGGTGCTGTCGCCGCTGCTGGCGCTGATCGGTATTATGATCAAGCTGGAAGGCGGCAAAGTTCTGTTCGTTCAGTCGCGCATCGGTAAGGATGGCGTCGAATTTCCCTGCCTCAAATTCCGCACCATGCGCGAAGATGCCGAAGATATGCTCAAGCGCTGGAAACAGCAGGCATCACCGATCTATCGCGAATATGTGGCGTCGAATTTCAAGCTGCGCAACGATCCGCGCGTGACTAAGATGGGTAACTTCCTACGCCGCACCAGTCTGGACGAGCTGCCGCAATTGCTCAATGTGCTGATGGGCGATATGAGCCTGGTTGGCCCCCGCCCGCTTTTGGCGCGTGAGATCGGCGATTATGGCGACACCATCAAGCTCTATCAGCAGCTCCGGCCCGGCATTACCGGCCTGTGGCAGATCAGCGGGCGCAGCCATACCACCTTTGCCGAACGGGCCAATGCTGACGAATGGTACGTCAAAAACTGGTCGATCTGGTATGACATCGTCATTCTGTTCAATACGGTTGACGTGCTGATCCGCCGCGAAGGGGCCTTTTAAAGGCCACTCCACAATGCATCCCATAAAAAAAGCCCTGCCGGTGTGCAGGGCTTTTTTCGTAGCCATCACCCCGCGAACTACTCGTGATGGGTTTTGCTTTCGGTGTCTGAGGCAATGCGGTCCATCACAGCGAACAACAGCCCCGAAACCAGGAAGGTGACATGCAGCCCGATCAGCCAGGCCAAAGTCCGGTCATCGATATGCTCGCCGGGCTGGGTCAGCTTCATGAAGGCGCGCAACAGTGAAATCACCGAGATCGCCACGATCGAACCGATCAGCTTCATTTTCAGGCCCGAGAAATCCAGCGTCCCCATCCAGCTCGGACGGTCTTCACTCGCCCCGGTGTCAATCTTGGAGACGAAATTCTCGTAGCCGGAGAAAATCACGATGATGACAAGGTTCCCGGCCAGCGACAGATCAATCAGCGACAGCACGACCAGAATGACCGCTTCGGGGTCGAGAGTGAAATGGTGCACAAACTCGACAATCTCGGAGCAGAAGGTCGCCAGCAGCAGAAACAGTGACAGCACCAGCCCGAGATAAAAGGGTGCCACCACCCAGCGCGCCTGAAACAAAATCGTCTCGAGCCAGACCTCAACCTTAAGGCGTTGACGCATGAATGTGTCCTCGCGATAGATAAATATGACAGGAACGCTGTAAATGTGACGATGGCGCACGCAGGCGTCAAGAGGCCTGCGCAGAAACAGCACCAGCCCGCCGCCCTTGCAAACGGTTATTTACGGTCAATGCGCCTGACAGGCTTTAACGTTTAAAGCCTTCAACACCCTACGGCGCGGGTTTCAGGTAAGGTTCAACCTTACCCTTGAGCTTGATGGTCATCGGGTTGCCGCGGCGATCAACGCTTTTACCGGCAACAACACGGACCCAGCCCTCGCTGATGCAATATTCCTCGACATTG
>JBAVPS010000060.1:0-2546 GCA_049693315.1 Rhizomicrobium sp.
GTTCAGCCTTGAGGGCGTCGAAGGCAAGATGTTTCAGCCGATGGCTCAGAGCATCATCTTTGGTCTTCTGGCGTCGCTGGTTGTCGCACTGGTGGTCATCCCTGCGCTCGCCAGTTTCTTCTTTAAAGGCGAGGTTCATCACCGAGAAAGCCCGGTGCTGCGGCCTATCGAGCGTTTCTATCGCCACGTCCTGGTCTGGATCAGGCATCGGCGCAAGCTGGTGACCGGATCGGCGGTTGGGGCGCTTGTTACCACTTTGGCGCTGGTTCCATTCCTCGGTACCGAATTTGTTCCAGATCTGAAGGAAGGAACCATGGCCGTCCGTGTAACGCTGGCACCATCGGCGAGTCTCAAAACCTCACTCGATCTGGCCCCTAGGATCGCCGCCAAGCTGATGGGATTTCCAGAAGTAACCTATGCCTTAAGCCGCACGGGCCGGGCTGAAGTGGGCGGCGACCCCGAACAGGTCAACAACACCGAAATTCTGGTTGGTCTGAAGCCGGAAAGTAACTGGACAAGCGCTAAAAATCTGGAGGATTTGCGCGGAAAAATGGAACAGGCGCTGTCGGTTTATCCCGGTGTGCAATTATCCTTCTCGCAACCCATTGCCACACGCGTGGACGAGCTTATATCGGGCGTCAAGGCAGACCTTGCCATTAAGCTGTTTGGCCCCGATTTAGGCGTTCTGGAAAAGAAGGGACGCGAGATCGAAGCGCTGGCCCGTGGCACCAAAGGCACCAATGATGTGGCGATGGAACAAATCGCCGGCGAAGCACAGCTGACCATTACACCTAACCGGGATGTTCTGGATCGTTATGGTATCGCGGTCGGGGATGTGATGGATGTAGTGGAAAATGCCATTGGCGGCACAGCAGCAGGTCAGATCATCAATGGCAACGAACGCTATGATGTTTATGTCCGGTTGGCAGAATCCTACCGCAGCAGCCCGGAAGCAATCCGGGATCTGATACTAAAAGCGCCCAACGGAGCGCTGGTGCGTCTGGGCGATGTGGCGAACGTCGAGATCGTCAATGGCCCACCGCAGATCCGCCGCGACGATGTTCAGCGCCGCGTGGTGATACAGGCCAATGTCGATGGCCGCGACATGGGCGGACTGGTCACCGAACTGAAGTCGAAAATCGACGCCGGGGTGAAGCTACCACCGGGCTACAGCGTGGTGTTTGGCGGGCAGTTTGAGAACCAGCAACGCGCCATGACACGCCTGATGATTGTGGTGCCACTTTCTTTAGGGCTGATCTTCCTGCTGCTCTATTTTGCCTTTCACTCGGTCGGTCAAGCCATGCTGATTATGATCAACGTTCCGCTGGCCATGATCGGTGGCATAGTGGCGCTGTTCGTCACCGGAACCTACCTTTCCGTACCGGGCTCCATCGGCTTTATCGCGCTGTTTGGTGTGGCCGTTTTAAATGGTGTCGTCATGGTCAGCGCCATTAACCGCAACATTGCAGACGGTATGGCGGTGCAACAGGCCATCGAAGCCGGGGCGCAATCACGTCTGCGGCCCGTACTGATGACTGCCTGTATCGCCGCACTGGGACTGGTACCGCTGCTATTATCAAGCGGTGTCGGGGCTGAGGTGCAACGGCCTCTTGCAACGGTCGTCATTGGCGGCCTTATCACCTCGACACTGCTGACGCTAATCGTGCTGCCGTCTACCTATGCCTGGCTGTCACGACAAAAGGATGACGCATAAGACTGAAATGGAACACGGGCGGCTGCGCTAGCAACCGCCCGTGTATGCCAATTAGGATGCGCGGATGGGAAGCGCCTCAGTGGAGAACTCCATCCAGGTGGGACAATCCTAATGACATTTGTTACCTACCCAAGGGAAAATCGCGCTGAGTCGGCAGTAACAGCGTTTCAAATACACACACTTCAAACCGCTATTATAATTAGCAACATAGCATAAGATCAGAAATGGTAGCCTACAGCCGTCATAACCATCATACCGGTATCGGAAAAACTGATCGGACTTTTTTTTGCATCACCAAGAAGTTGGGTGGCGGTAAAGTCAGTACTCGTAGACCAATGACGATTGAATGCGTAGGTTAGTGTAATTCCACCGTTAACGTCTCGCATTCCGGCTTTAGTATCAAACTCTGCAAATGTAGATTTGGAAGACTGCAGGGCCGTCACGCCGTAATAGGTCTGCATATATTTGCTATCGGCCCAGTTAGCTCCGGCATGCGGCGTCAAGGTGAAGCCGCTTCCAAGCTGAAGTGGTGCTGAGGCCCCGAAATTTACGACAATACCCTTATTCTGTGAGCCCAGGTATTTGACCCCAGAAACCATAAAATTAATACTCGACAGCTGATAGGATGCGAATACTTTTAATCCAGGTGAGAGATCGATCTTGCCCAATCCTTTCAGGCGCTCATCCCCCGCGGTAAAAGAAATGGTATCAACATGGCTGGTGTCTCTGCCGGGATCAATGACTAGTCCGGTACCAATCCGAAAATTATCGTGATGCCAATAAAGACTGAGCCCTTCATATCCGAGTGAAACCATGTCGTTCCATTTGATGT
>JBAVPS010000061.1:0-10159 GCA_049693315.1 Rhizomicrobium sp.
AATCGGTCAGTGCCGCGCTATGGCAATGAAGCTGTGGCCGGGATTTCAGGCAATCGGCATCGTCGTCCCGCAGCTCTTTCTGGATCAGATGAAAGTCACACGGCAAATCCAGCAAGGCGGCAAACTGCGACAGCGCAATACTGCGATTGCGGTCATTAGCATGTTCAGGTTTACCTGACACCACCAGACCAATCCGCGGGCGGGTTTTCGGCCCCAGCCGGGTATTCCAGCGTTCCAGCGCATCCGCCGAAGCCGACAGATAGGGGATCGTGGCGGGAATGCTGGCCACCTCGGTACCAAATGCCAGCGGCAGGCTCATCAGTGCGGTGTAGTAGTCAAATTCCGGCAGGGCTTCAGTTCTGGCGACCAGTGTGATATCGCCCACAAGGCTTTTCATCAGCGGCAGCAACGGGCGGGGCGCTTCAAAAATCACTTTGGCCCCGCGGGCGGCCAGCAGCGGCAGATAACGGCAGAACTGCACGCTGTCACCAAAGCCCTGCTCGGCATGCACCAGAATACGTTTGCCACGGATGTCTTCCTTGCCCAGCCAGCGTGGCACCGCGAAATCATGCTTTTCTTTGGCAAAAACCTCACGCTGCCAGCGCCATTCATAAAGTTCCCAGCCGGTTTTGAAATTGCCCTCGGCCAGTTCAAGCAGCGCCAGATTCCAGTGCATCGAGGCATTCGCCGGTTCCAGCGCAATCGCCCGCGTGAAGGAAGCCCGCGCGCCGGAAAAATCCCGCAACAGCTTCTGTAAGTTCCCCAGATTGTTATAGCCTTCGGCAAAATCGGACCGGATGGCGATGGCACCGTGATAGGCCGCCAAAGCCTCGTCCCAACGGCCCATCTCGATCAGCACATTGCCACGGCCACTATAGGCCTCGACCAGATCGGCCTTAAGCGCGATGGCGCGATCATAGGCATTCAAGGCTTCGGCCTGCCGGTTGAGGTCGGCCAAAACATGGCCACGGTTCAAATAAGCCTCGGCATAGTCCGCCCGCAGCGCAATCGCCCGGTCACAGGCCGCCAACGCCTCCACCAGCAAGGCGCGATTGCGCCGCACATTGCTGCGGTTATCCTCATCAAGACCATGCACCAGCACGCCATCCTGATAGAAGCAGGCCATCTCTTTCAAAACACAGGCGCTGTTATTGTGGCACTCGGCAAAATCGGGATTAAGGCTTAAAGCACGGGTGAAACTTTTCTCGGCCCGCTCCAGCTGCCCCAGCTTCCACAACGCATTGCCGCGATTATTCCAGCCCGCCGCAGATTCCGGACGCAGTGCCACCCCGCGTTCGTAATCGGCCAGCGCAGCCGCAAACTGACCCAGCTGCATCCGTGCATTGCCGCGATTGACATAGGCTTCGGCATATTCCGGGTTCAGCGCCAGCGCCTGACCATAGGCCGCCAGCGCGTCCTCCAGCCGACCCAGACTTTTCAGCGCATCGCCACGCCCGCCATGGGCCATCGCCGAACCGGGTGCCGCGGCAATAGCCGCATCGAAAGAGGCCAGCGCCGTTTGAGCCTGCCCCATATCGCGTAAAGTGCAGCCCCGGTTGATCAGCGCTTCGGGATAGTCGCTTTTTAACGCCAGGGCCTGATCGCAATCGGCCAGCGCTTCGGAATACCGTTTGAAGGCCCGCAGAAGGATGGCGCGGTTATTATAGGCGGCAATATAGCGGGGATCGGCGGCAATGGTCCGGTTGTACGCCTCTAGCGCCAGATCCGGCTTGCGCAACCCCTGCAGGCAAAGGCCGAGATTATACGCCCCATCGGCAAAATCGGGCTTTAGCTGGACCACCTGCGCAAAGGCCCCGGCTGCTTCTTCCAGCCGCCCCATCTCGCGTAAGAGAACACCGAGGCTCTGATAGGCTTCGGCAAAATCAGGCTTCAGCGTAATGGCGCGGCAGAAGGCGGCCAGGGCAATATCGGGCTCGCCCAGCTTCTGGCGGGCCAGTCCAAGATTGATCAGCGCCCCGGTGGATTCGGGGATCTGCGCCAGAACCTGTTCCAGAAACCCAACCGCCGACGCCGCATCACCCAGCTGCAGCAGCGCGGTGCCGAGCAAAAACAGCAATTGCGGATTTTCGCCGCCCAAAGGCAGCAGGCTCTGATAAAGGGCGGCCGCGGCGGCCACATCGCCAGCATTGTGGCGGGCCATCGCGGTGGCCAGTTGGGCCTCGAATTTCATTTCCGGCTCAGTCATCCCCACGGCTCGCTTAAAGCATCCCTGGTTTTAGCCATCGCAACGCCACAGCCACACGAAGATCGCCTGATTCGGCAACCGGCCCTCATCCTTGCGACGCAAGTCTAAAGAGTTTGTTACGGTTAATACACAACCAAGAACGCAAAGACCCTGACCAACTCCACCTTTAGGCGCATTCAAAACGGCCGGGGGCGGCAAAACCGTACCGTTTCACCGCCCCCAACAGGTTTATCCGACTGTTTTATAAAGGCCGCCGTTACGCCGCAGGGGCTTTCCAGCGCAGCACGGGCTTTCGGGCCGCCAGGGTTTCATCCAGACGGCGGCGCGGGGTCAGACTGGGGGCCGTGGTGAACCGTTCGGTATTGCCCGCCCTTGCCTCGCCCGCCAGCGCCCGCATCACGGCAATGAACTTGTCGAGGCTTTCCCTGGATTCAGACTCGGTCGGCTCGATCAGCATCGCCCCATGCACAACAAGCGGGAAATACATCGTCATGGGGTGGAAGCCCTCGTCGATCAGTGCCTTGGCGAAATCCAGCGTCGCCACCCCACTGCCCTGCAGGAAGCTTTCGTCGAACAGCGCTTCATGCATGCAGGGGCCGGGATAGGGCGCGCTCATCACATCCTTCAGGCTGGCAAGGATGTAATTGGCCGACAGCACGGCGTCTTCGCTGGCCTGACGGATGCCATCCAGACCAAAGCTCAGCATATAGCTTAACGCCCGCACGAACATGCCCATCTGACCGTGGAAGGCGCACATGCGCCCTAAAGGCTGGGCCCCGGCGGGGGCATCGGCCACATCCTCGATCAGTCGGAAGCCCTGTTCGTCGTGGACCAGCAGCGGCAGCGGGGCATAGGGGGCCAGACGGGCCGACAACACCACCGGCCCCGCCCCCGGCCCGCCACCGCCATGCGGGGTCGAGAAGGTTTTGTGCAGGTTGATATGCATGGCATCAACGCCAAGATCACCGGGGCGGACCCGGCCCGCGATGGCGTTGAAATTGGCCCCGTCGCAATAGAAATAGCCGCCCGCCTGATGCACCAGTTCGGCGATGCGGATAACATCGCCTTCGAACAGGCCACAGGTGTTGGGGTTGGTCAGCATGATGGCACCGACATCGGGGCCCAGCTTGGCCAGCAAGGCTTCAACATCAACCCGGCCATCGGCACCCGCCTTGACCTGATCGACAGTGAAACCGGCAAAGGCCGCCGTGGCCGGATTGGTGCCATGGGCCGATTCCGGCACCAACACGCGGGGACGGTGCTCGCCACGGGCGGCAAGGGCGGCACGGATCGCCAGCATACCGCACAGCTCGCCATGGGCCCCGGCTTTGGGCGACATCGCCACCGCGGGCATGTTGGTGAGTTTTTGCAGCCAGCCGCTGAGCAGCGCAATCAGCGCCAGTGCCCCTTGGGTGGCGGCACGTGGTGCCAGCGGATGGACATCGGCAAAACCGGGCAGCCGGGCCATTTTTTCATTGAGCCGCGGGTTATGCTTCATGGTGCAGGAGCCGAGCGGATAGAACCCGGAATCAATCGCATAATTGTTGCGCGACAGCCGCACATAATGGCGCACCGCTTCGGGCTCGGATAACCCCGGCAGACCGATCGGCCCTTTGCGCCGCACCCCACCCAGCCGGGCATCGGAAATCCCCGTATCGGGCAAATCGACACCGCTGGCCCCATCCCGGGCAATTTCAAAGATCAGCCCTTCCTCGTGATCGAGGCCCTTGTCACCGGAAAAGGTCATCACAACACCTCCTGCAAATGCGTGGCGAAGGCGGAAATGTCTTCTTCGCTGATGGTTTCAGTGGCAGCAACAATCAGATAATTTTCCATCCCGGCCCGGGGGAACAGCCGCGATGCGGGCACCCCGGCCAGCAGACCTTTGGCCACCAGACTTTCGGTGACCGGCGCAGCCGCTTTGGGCAGACGGATGGTAAATTCGTTGAAGAAAGCTTCCGTCACCAGTTCAACGCCGGAAATTTTAGTCAGCGCGTCGGCCAGCATACCGGCGCGGGCGTGGTTCAGCGCGCTAAGCCGGGTCAGCCCCACCTCGCCCAGCAGGGTGAGGTGAATGCTGAATGCCAGCGCGCACAGACCCGAATTGGTGCAGATATTACTGGTGGCCTTTTCGCGGCGGATATGTTGCTCGCGCGTAGACAGGGTGAGCACATAGCCGCGCCGGCCATCGGCATCGACGGTTTCGCCGCACAAACGCCCCGGCATCTGGCGGACATATTTTTCGCGGGTGGCAAACAGGCCGACATAGGGGCCACCAAAATTCAGCCCGTTACCGATCGACTGGCCTTCGCCCACCACAATATCGGCCCCCATGGCACCGGGGGATTCAATCAGGCCAAGCGACACCGCTTCCGTGACCACCACAATCAGCAGCGCCCCTTTGGCATGGACGGCTTCGGCAATCGGCGTCAGATCCCGCACCGTGCCAAAAACATCGGGGTTCTGCACCACCACCGCCGCGATGCTATCATCAAGACCATCCAGCGATACATCCGCCGCGCCGGGCTCAACCACGCTGTGGTGGATGGTGGCATGTAAACCGGCCAGTGTATCAATGGTCTGGGCATAGTGCGGATGCAGATTACCCGCCACCAGCACCGTATTTTTTCGCGTGATGCGAAGGGCCATCAGCACGGCTTCGGCAGCCGCGGTCGAGCCGTCATACATCGAGGCGTTGGCGACCTCCATCCCGGTCAGCAGCGCCACCTGGGTCTGAAACTCGAACAGATACTGCAGCGTGCCTTGCGAGATTTCCGGCTGATAGGGTGTGTAGGAGGTGAGGAATTCCGAGCGCTGGATCAGATGATCGACACTGGCGGGAACATGATGGCGATAAGCGCCGGCACCACAGAAACACGCCGCATCGGTCACGCTGTGGCTTGCCAGCCGTTTCAGATCGCGCTCGACCTCGATTTCGCCGCTATGTGACGGCAAGTCGAATTCCTGCGGCGGACAGATCGCCGCCGCAGGAACATCGGCATAAAGCGCATCGACAGAAGCCACACCGATGCGCGCCAGCATGGCGGCACGGTCGGCAGACTGTAGCGGCAAATAGCGCATCTAGAGCCCTTTCACGAAAGCAGCATAAGCTTCGGCGGTCATCAGCCCATCCAGCGCCGCCGGATCAGCAATTTTAATCTTAAAAATCCAGGCATCGCCTTCGGGATCAGCCCCGAGCCGGGCCGGATCATCACCCAGCACGGTATTCTGCGCGGAGATTTCGCCCGCCAGCGGGCTGTACACCTCGCTGGCGGCCTTGACGGTTTCGACCACCGAAACCACATCCCCTTTGGCCAGCACCTTGCCCACCTCCGGCAGCTCGACAAACACCACATCGCCCAACAGTTCGGCGGCGTATTTCGTGATGCCCACCGTACCATCGGCGGCAATCCATTCATGCTGATCGGTGTAACGCACAGTCATCGACTTAAATCCTTTTATAACGCTGAGTAACAAACGGCATGGCGGCGATGCGGGCCGCAATGGGCCGCCCCCGCACAATCAGATCAACCGGGGTATCGGGCGCGGCGAAGGCGCTGGCGACATACCCCATGGCAATGGAGGCATTGAGCGAAGGCGCAAAGCCACCGCTGGTGACCACACCGATGACATTGCCGTCACGGGTGGCGATTTCGGCCCCTTCGCGGGCAATACCCGCCCCTTCCAGCCGGAAGCCGACACGGCGGCGGGCCGGGTTGCCATCCAGCGTTTTTTCCGCGCCCGGAAAATCCTTGTCCTGACGACGACGCTTGCCGACCGACCAGATCAGACCAGCTTCGGCCGGATCAGTCTGGCTGTTGATGTCGTGCCCATAAAGGCAGAGCCCGGCCTCCAGACGTAAGGAATCCCGCGCGCCCAGACCGATGGGCAGTACATCCGGATGCGTGAGCAGCAGACGGGCCACTTTTTCAGCGCCATCCGGTGGCAGCGAAATCTCGAAACCATCCTCGCCGGTATAGCCGCTGCGGGTGATGAGGACGGGCACACCGGTCAGTTCGGTACGGATGCCCTGCATAAAGGTCAGCGCCCGAACCTCGGGCTGGATCCCCGCCAGCACATCCTCGGCTGCGGGGCCCTGTAGCGCCAGCAAGGCGCGATCGAGGGGGGCAAGTTCGGCACGCCCGGCCAGCCGTTCAGCGATATAGGCAAAATCAGCCAGTTTGGTTGCCGCATTAACGACCAGATGCAGCGCCGCTTCCCCCGCCAGCCGCAGGGTCATGAAATCGTCGTTGATGCCACCCGCCGCATTGAGCAGAAGGCCATAACGCTGCTGGCCGGGTTTAAGCCCGACCAGATCGGCGGGCGTTAATTGCTCCAGCGCCTGTGCGGGATCCGGGCCGGAAAGGCTGGCCTGCCCCATATGCGAGGTATCAAACAGCCCCGCTTTGGCACGGGTGTGCAAATGTTCTTTGAGAATGCCGGTGGCATACTGCACCGGCATGGCATAGCCCGCGAACGGCACCATTTTGGCGCCCAGTTCGCGGTGCAGATCGTAAAGCGGTGTACGCTGAAGTTCGGTTTCGCTCATGGCCCCGGCTCAGAAGTTGACACGTATCCCGCCCCGAATATCGAAGCGGAACCAACGCGCCCCTTCTGTCATCCAACCTGAGAGAGTTGACCGGGTTCAGCCTTTAAGGCGGACCGGGATTACCCCTTCGGTGAGAATGGCTTTCGCCATTCTGCTTTCCAGAAGTGTTCCCCACTGCGGTCCATTTGCCTGAGAGTTTCCGGGGCGGTTGCTCCTTCGGCCCCCGGTCTGCGTTCAGCCGGGTGTCTCCCGCAGGGGAGTTACCGCCCCATCCGTGCAGGGATGGGATTCGGCACGGACATTCTTAAGGCGCAAATCCCATCTGTCAACGTGAAGCGGCACCACTGGCAAACAACCACTTAAATGGGGTGGGCCCCACCTTAAAGCCATAGAAATAAAATGGTACCGGGGCGGCGGACAGAAAAAGGGCCGTACCCGCCATCCGGCAGATACGGCCCCGATAGAAATCAGTCAGTGGTGGTTCAGAACTTGTACCGGCCACCCACCGAAAGTTCGACCGCACGTTCGTTGGCGGTGAACTGACCATTCAGACGACCATAGACTTCGATGCCCGCCACAACTTCATCTGCAAACTCTGCCCCGACCAGCAGAGAGTTGGCATTGTTGCCCCGCCACGTATAGGTAAAGGAAGACCCATCGATATTGGCAAACTGCCCCTCGACCGTTTCCCTGGTGGTGGAGAAATCATGCGCAACGCCAACGGTGAACTCCAGTTTTGCTTTCAATTGAGGTGTCGGGGTAATCGCATGAATCTTGAAGCCGATATCACCGACAAAAGCATTCTGATTGATCGCACTGTAGTTAAGCGCAAATTCATCAGCACCATGTTCCGTCACACCGTCGATGTGGTTTCTGGAATAGGTGCTGCGGATATAGGGCGACAACAGATTGTCAAAAATATTCTGACTGATCTGGAACGAACCGCCATAGGACCAGCCCGAGGGCGATGCCTTGGCGGTACCATAATCACCCATATTCCGCTTCATGCTGACATCATACAGATTGTAGAATGCCACGGCGTCAACCCGACCCAACTCCAGATCGGCACCACCATAAATCGCCAGATTGAAGGTGTTGGATGTGGAATCGGAATCTTCTTTTTTGATGTTCATCGAACCGTGGGCATAGGAGAACGCCCCACCAACCACGGCATTCATCGCCGGGAAGTGATATTCGCCACCACCGACCAGACCGCCATACTGAACATCATAACCGGCATCATCCTTGCCAACATCGTCGATCCGGCCAAAGGGCGCCGCCCAGACCCGGATCTCGCCATCGGCTGCCGCAGCCGTACCACCAGCCGCAGGCAGGTTCGCCTCGATCTGGTCATACAGGGTGCGGGTGAAGCTGGCGACCAGCGCACGGTTTGACGAAACCGCATGCCCGAAGGATTGTGCAGCCGAAGCCTTTTCCGTCACCAGCGAATAACCGGTCGTGGTTTGTTCAAGACCGATAATCGCACTCGTATCGCTGCCAACATAGCTGACAGAGGAGAAGCTGCCCGAAACCGATCCGGCAGAGACAATCTGATAGACCGCGTTGCTGTAGGTGCCACTTGCCACATTGACCACCAAAGTACCGTCAAGCGTAGCCGCACCGGATACAACAAGCTTGGAGGCCCCGGTCGGTGTCACCTGCACCGACAATTCGCCCTTCGGGTTTTGCGTATAGTCACCATGAATGGTCAGGGTTCCGGCGGTTCCGGTGGTTCCCGGCCGCACGATACCCGTGTTGGTCACCGAGCCATATATTGTGCCAAAGCCCGACAATACGCCCATCGAACCACCGGACTGGTAGACATAGATCTTCGTTGCCGAACCGCTTACATCGCCGAAAATGGCACTGGTATGGGTGGCATCCCCGACCATGAAAGTCGCGTTAGCTTCAACATTCACCGTACCATAATAGGCCGAGGCCGCGGTATTGGTACCATCCACGATCATCGTACCATTATAGAAAGATATGGTAGCCGAACTGTCTTTGGATGAAAATGTATTGATGGTGTTTGAAACTGTATGGGGTTCATAGAAGTCTATAGAGGTATTAGCCCCCATAGAAATATCCGTACTAGAACTAAAATACGTGTCCGAATAAATCCAGCTCTCGCCAAAATGAACGGATGTATTATCGGCTAACGTAACATCCCCGTAGAGGTAATTTGTACCGAGTAATGCGGTGCCAGATCCCTGCGCAAATACCACATCTCCGTTAGCCGTTATCATACTCTGCAATGCCATCCAATTCCAGGAATTGTAGATTTCCAGAGTTGCACCGCGGTCTACGATGATTTTACTTGATGAAAAGCAGTTTCCATTTCCATACAAACAGTCGCTGCTATAGCTCTGAAACGTGGTTGCATCGCCGTTCAGAATGGGCCACGACCAATATATAACGGAATTCCCCGAATGCGATGGCGTCACGGACGACGTAAATTCGGCAGTCGTTCCAGATACCACTTCAACCGTATTGCCTGTATTTGCGTAAACATCATACGGGCTATTACTCGACGATAGTGTAATCGTCTCAGCATTAGCACCAATGCTGAAACCAAAGCCCGCTGCCGCAATTGCCAAGGCACTGACGGTCAAACGAAGCTGGCTGCGAATGTCTTTTGCAGGATAGTGCAACATTGTTTTCTCCCCAAACTCAGCGGCTTTTTAGCCACCGGTTTCGTGCGTTTATTCGGTTATGCCGTCGCCATACGCCGGGATACGCACAAGCTCCGGCGCTGGCAGACCGGCACTTAGAGCTTCACACGCAATTGCATCGTGTACCGCGTATCCGCGGTGTACCAGCTACGGTTCACCAGACGTTTGGCCCCGTCATCTGTTCGCCCCTCATCCATATATAGGCGCGTGACGGAATGCGTCAGATTGGATGCTTCAATCGTCCAGCTGATGTTGCTTGTGATATTGTAGCTGAGGTTGGCGTCGAGGGTTCCCATCGCATACTGGTAAACCGGCAGCGCAAAGGTCGTCGTCGTACCCATCTGGGCCGTGCTGCCAAAGTTGATATTTTCAACGTTGTTGTAAATACCCGAGGTCTGCCAGGCCGCGGTCGAAACCAGGAAATCACTGCGCCAGTTGTAGGCAACACGCGCCGAGAACGGCCCCTTGTCGTACATGCCCGAGATATTAATGGTATTTTTCGACAGCCCCGTCACCGGCAGGCCGGTAATGGCTGCACCATGCATATCGAACGCAAGTGCACCAGGTTGCTTGCTGTCGATATAGGTGTAGTTGAAATCGACACCAAACCCATCGAATGGCGCAGGCAGGAAGTCGGCGTATTTCTGTATACCGAGCTCGAAACCTTCCACCTTGGCGGTTTCTTTTTCGTTGAAGTTCTCGGTCACCGAAGCATCAACCGTGCAATAGGTC
>JBAVPS010000062.1:0-3109 GCA_049693315.1 Rhizomicrobium sp.
ATAACTAAAGTATGACTTCTGTATGGCGATTCCTGTTGCGGGAAATGCGAAAATTATATTTGGAAGTATGGCAAAAGATAATATATTATATAATAAATATTTGTTGAATGCTGATTTTAATATTGTACACGTGGATGGGGTGAATTGCAACCATGTGAGTATTTTTTTAAGTCTTCTATCACAAGGCTGCATGCTCGTGGCGCTACCTACTTAGTATGTTTATTTAAATTGGCTCTTATACTGAAATATTGCATAAGGAAAAATAAAACCGCCCGCAAGTATTACTTGCGGGCGGTTTTATTTCGTTTGAGGCTTGTTGCGCTAGTGCGCGCGTACTTATTCAGCCTTGGGGGCTTCTTCCGCCTGCTTCTTGGACAGATCTTCGCCGGTGACCTGATCGACAACCTTCATCGACAGACGCACCTTGCCACGATCATCAAAGCCCAGCAGCTTGACCTTTACGGCCTGACCTTCGCTGACCACATCCGAGGTCTTGGCAACGCGGTTCGGCGCCAGCTCGGAAATATGGACCAGACCGTCCTTCGGCCCGAAGAAGTTGATGAAGGCACCGAAGTCCATCACCTTGACGACCTTGCCGTCATAGATCTCGCCGATTTCCGGCTCTGCCGTGATCGACTTGATCCACTTGACCGCCGCGCGGATCGATTCACCGTCGGCCGAGGCCACCATCACGGTGCCGTCGTCTTCGATGTTGATCTTGGCGCCGGTCTTTTCGACGATCTCACGAATGACCTTACCACCGGTGCCGATCACTTCACGGATCTTGTCGGTGGGGATCTTGATGGTTTCGATGCGCGGGGCATGTTCACCAACATCGGCGCGGCTCTGGCTTAAGGCCATCGACATCTTGCCGAGGATATGGTGACGACCGTCATGGGCCTGCGCCAGAGCGACACGCATGATCTCTTCGGTGATGCCGGAGATCTTGATGTCCATCTGCAGGGCGGTGATGCCCTGATCGGTACCGGCCACCTTGAAGTCCATGTCGCCGAGGTGATCTTCGTCGCCCATGATGTCGGACAGGACGACAAAACGATCGCCCTCCTTGATCAGGCCCATGGCGATACCCGCCACCGGACGCGACAACGGCACACCGGCATCCATCAGCGACAGCGAGGTGCCGCAAACGGTGGCCATCGAAGACGAGCCGTTCGATTCCGTGATCTCCGACACGACGCGCATCGTGTAGGGGAACTCTTCCTTCTTCGGCAGCATCGGGTGAATGGCGCGCCATGCCAGCTTGCCATGGCCGATTTCACGGCGGCCCGGCGAGCCCATGCGACCCGTCTCACCGACCGAGTAGGGGGGGAAGTTGTAGTGCAGCATGAAGTTCTGCTTGTAGGTGCCTTCCAGGCTGTCGACCATCTGCTCGTCTTCGCCGGTGCCCAAGGTGGCAACGACCAGCGCCTGGGTTTCACCACGGGTGAACAGGGCCGAGCCATGGGTGCGCGGCAGAATGCCGGCTTCGGCCACGATCGGGCGCACGGTGACCAGATCACGCCCGTCGATGCGGGTGTGGGTGTCGAGCACCATGGTGCGCATGATCTCGGCTTCGAGGTCATGCATGATCCCGCCAAATTTGATCGCGTCGAGCTTGCCTTCGCCTTCGCCGACAAACTCGGCGGCGGCCTTCTTGGCAATTTCTTCGATCTTGTCGCGACGGACGAACTTCTGCGGGATCTTGAACGCCGCCTTCAGTTCTTCACCGACCAGCGCCTTGGCGGCGTCATAGATCGGCTTTGTGGTGTTTTCCGGCACCACGCGCGGCTCTTTCGCTGCCTTTTCCGCCAGGCGGATGATGGCATCGATGACCGGCTGCATCTGCTGGTGGCCGAACATCACGGCACCCAGCATTTCGCTTTCCGACAGCTCGTGGGCTTCGGATTCGACCATCAGAACCGCATCGGCCGTACCGGCGACGACGAGGTCAAGCTTGGTCCCCGGCATCTTGTCGATGGTCGGGTTCAGGACATATTCGCCATCGAAGAAGCCGACGCGCGCTGCGCTGATCGGGCCCATGAAGGGAATGCCCGAAATGGTCAGTGCCGCAGAGGCTGCGACCAGGGCCAGAATGTCGGTTTCGTTTTCCATGTCATGGCTTAAGACGGTCACGACCACCTGGGTCTCGTTCTTATAGCCATCAACAAACAGCGGACGGATCGGGCGGTCGATCAGGCGCGAAATCAGGGTCTCACGCTCGGTGGGGCGACCCTCACGCTTGAAATAGCCACCCGGGATCTTACCGGCAGCAAAATATTTTTCCTGATAATTCACAGTCAGGGGGAAAAAGTCGACGCCAGCTTTGGGGGTGCGGGCACCGACGACGGTGGCCAGCACAACGCTTTCGCCATAAGTGGCCATAACCGCGCCGTCGGCCTGACGGGCGACCTTACCGGTTTCGAGCACAAGCTTGCGCCCGGCCCACTCGATTTCCTCGCGTGCAATATCAAACATATGTTGATTTCCTACTTTTGCCTTCGTTCCCGCGGGGCCGGATTGCCACCGTGCGGGGTATGCAGTGATGAAACTAAAATACGCAAACGCGCGTCTGCGGCAGGAGCCGGCAAACGCGCGCGCGGTACTTATGATGCTGTTGAGACGGCGGCCTTCAGCGGCGCAGGCCCAAACGAGCAATCAGGGACTCATAACGCTTCACTTCGACAGCTTTGACATAGTCAAGCAGGCGGCGGCGCTGCGAGACCAGCTTGATCAGGCCGCGACGCGAATGGTTGTCTTTTTTGTGAGTCTTGAAATGCTCCGTCAGATTGGTGATGCGCTCGGACAGCACAGCAACCTGCACTTCTGGCGAACCGGTGTCGCCCGGCTTCGTCGCATATTCAATGATAAGTTCGGCTTTACGTTCTGCAGTAATAGTCATCGGTCATCCCTAAGATAGGTTGAAAACACGGAACGGCCTTAATTCACCGGCGACGAATTCGGTGAGCGCAACCGGCTCATCCTCGCCTTCGGTGCAAAAGACCGTAAGCCCTTGCAGGTCGTCCCCATCTGCCGCGGCGGTGATAGTTGCGAACTGGTTCGCACGGACCATCACCGGATTACCGCTACGCAGACGCAGGGCGTCCGGACC